>CAIRHB010000001.1 GCA_903878285.1 Candidatus Adlerbacteria bacterium
CAGCAATACAAATCGACGATATGATGAGTGTGCAACAAGGGCATAGTGCAAAAGAGCTAGCTTGTAACTGACTCTATTGTACGTGCTCTTTTTGCGTTTGGTGGCTGTAATGAACAGTGGAGGAGTTTTGAGATTCACGGTCCTCCAAGTTGCTTATCGTTAAAACATGTTGCAATATAGAGCTTTTCTGCCTAGCTATTTACTGGTAGACGTTAGTATTGTGTGGTATTTTTGTGGTTTGGCGGAATGTTGTCTTTGAGCACCACCCAACCGCGCCGATCTTTTTTAGCGAAGGGGAATGGTGCGGCAAATGTCATTGGTTTGGTGACGTGTAGCAATGTCGCGTACCGCTTATCTGCTCGCGACTCCCAAAATAGCGGGTCGGCGTTTGACTGTAATCCTTCGAAGTATGTTCTCTCAATCTCGCGCAATTTCTCTTTTGTGAGGTCTTGAAAGGTCTCAACTTTCGTCACTACGAACGAACCACGCACGAGCCCACCCGTCGCTTTCATAAACACGGTATCGCCTGGCTCTACAACACCAAACGGTGCGCACTTTACCTTGCTAAACCGTCCCTCAATCGTCTTCTTTCCATCTAGGATAAGGTCAAGAAAAGGTGGCACAAAAATGGCGAGGTGTTGGTGATTCATAAAATTGCCATAATATTGTATATTTGTTTGCAGACTGTAACCATGGAGGATGTGTCTATGTTTGTGAAAAACATGTTGCGCGTGTGTTTCGGGTTGTTGGTGCTGGCCATTCTCGGGGTTTTAATCCTGTACCCACCAAAGAACCCGGAGTTATTCCGTCACGCGTTTCTTTATTACGCATTCCATCTGGAATAGAACGCGGCGCTGTCCTTTTCGTGGACAACGGTCGCGAATTCTTCAAAGAAGATGGCCCCCAGTCTCTTCTGGGGGTTGTCTACTTATTCCTTGTTTTAATTTCTGTGTCTGTATATACTCAGGTTATACCTGAGACCCGGCTGACACCGGTGAGGTGAGGAAAGAAAGCCTTTTAGGTAAGTAGAATCCTCCGTAACTGCTCGATACGCGGAAAATGAAGTATAAAACAGGGTGGCACCGCGAGAAATCGCCCCTGCGAATTTATTATTGATTAATAAATTTGGAGGGGTGTTTTCTTTCTCTCCTTAACAATAAATATGGAACGAACACTGATTGGCGAACTCGGGGCGAAGGTTGGTGGCGAAGTGTGCATCAAGGGCTGGGTGTCGGTGCGGCGCGACCAAGGCAAGATGGTCTTCTTCGACTTACGCGACCGCTCGGGCTCGGTGCAGGGTGTGGTGCTGCCCGCGAGTACGGCGATGGAAATTGCCAAGACGCTACGAACGCAGTTTGTCGTTGCAGTCACAGGCGTTGTCAACAAGCGCCCCGACAAAAACATTAACACCGGTGTGCAGAATGGCGACATCGAGCTAGAGATCAAAGGGATCGAGGTGCTCGCGGAGTCGCGCGACCTACCCTTCGAACTCGAGGCAGAGACCAACATAGACACCTACCTCGACTATCTGCCGTACACGCTGCGGCGCGAGAAAGGGCGAGCGACATTCAAGGTGCAAGCGGAGATCATCAAAGCCTATCGCGCCTTCCTTAACGGCAAAGGGTTCACCGAGTTCCAGGCACCGCGGCTCATTGGCGATGACGCGGAGGGCAGCGGCGAAGTGTTCGAGGTAAAGTATCTCTATGACAAGACCGCGCACCTCGCCACCTCGCCGCAGCTCTACAAGCAGATTATGGTCGGCGTGTTCGAACGTGTGTTCACGACTGGCAACGTCTTCCGCGCCGAGAAGCATTCGACAACGCGCCACCTCAACGAGTACACCTCAATCGATATCGAAATGGGCTTTATCAAAGACCACACCGACATCATGGTGATGGAGACCGCACTCTTGCATAGTATCACCGACCATCTACGAAAGACCTGCGAGAAGGAGTTTGCGCTGATGGGCTCGGATATCCCTGTGGTGCCAGAAAAAATCCCTGCGATGAAACTACGCGAGGCACAGGAGCTGATATTTAAAGAGACGGGCAAAGACAGTCGCACCGAGCCCGACCTAGAGCCCGAGGATGAGCGCTGGTTATGTGAGTGGGCAAAACGCGAAGACAACTCCGACTTTGTCTTTGTAACGCACTATCCTGTGTCGAAGCGACCGTTTTATACGATGGAGGATTCGGGAGACGTCGGCTTTACTAAGAGCTTCGACCTCCTATTCCGCGGGGTCGAGATTACGACTGGCGGGCAGCGCCGCCACGAGTACGATAACCTCGTCGCAGGCGCGAGGATGAAAGGACTCAATCCGGACAACTTCTCCTTCTACCTCCAAGCATTCAAATATGGTATCCCGCCGCACGGTGGATGGGGGATGGGGCTTGAGCGCCTGACTGCGAAGTTCCTTGGTCTGCCAAACGTCAAAGAGGCAGCGCTCTTCCCCCGCGACATCAATCGCATTGATACGTTACTCTCAAACTAACGAGAGACGTGGTAATTATCCTCGAAGTTTCTGCGCAAGTGCAGCAAGTTTTGTATCGTCGGCGCGTTCATAGTCGTGTGATGAAACATACCCTTCGTATTGATCAAAATATTTGTCGACATTCGATTCAATATTCTTCCACTCCTTCAGATCTGCAGTGCCGTGCATGGGAAATAGTTTTGCATGTATATGGTCAATACCGTATCCCTCAAATACCATAGCGGTTCGTCCAACATCCTCAAGTTTGCTATCCAGTATTTTTGCAACTTTTTTTGTAGCAAGCATTAAATCAGAAAGAACCTCGTCTGGTAAATCAAACGCATAACTGGTGTAATGTGCTTTAGGTATGACAACCGTTGTGCCTTCCGTGTTTGGGAAAATGGATAAAAACGCAACATGTGCCGCATCTTCCCATATCTTGTGGCTCGGCGATTCGCCGGAAACAATTTTGCAAAAAATACAATCTGGATCTGTTTTCATGTTCATAAAATACCGCTAAGACTGTACTCTTGCAAGGGTCACGCACAGTGTGGTCGAAACAGGTTGCTACCAAGTGTCTTGTGGGGTATACCTATACTGGATTCAATCAGCACAGGAGGTTGTCGTGGACATACCAACAGAAGCGTATCTGGGTTACGCTCTAAGGTTCAAGCCAGAAGAGGTGCGATTCCAGAGTGAATGTGCTTCATGGCTTCCGGATCGCATTATTGACTGTCATGCACACTGCAATCTCGCCGAACATGTCTTGAGTGTACATGAGTATGCGCGAAGGCACATGCTCTCGACGTTCCCTTACTACAGCATTGAAGATTCCACTCGTATTCAGGGTCTGCTATACCCTGGAAAGAAAGTGCGAGCACTTCGGTTTCCAAAAACCTTTCGTGGTGTCGACCATCGCTCGGCAAACGAATATTTGCTGCAGGAAAGTCCTTCGTTGGATCGAGTTGCAATCTTTGGTTTACCTGAAGACATAGACTACACGGTTGGCATGATGAGACATCCGCGGTGCTCAGCCCTGAAGATGTACTGGTCGTACGTAGACCCACCAGCGAGGCAGGTCTACGAGTTCTTTCGACCTGAGATTCTGGAAGAAGCACAGGCTCTTGGTGTGCCAATTGTTCTGCATCTGCCACAGATGATTGTCCGGTCTTTGTCGGATCTTGTGCAAGTGCTCACAGACTTTCCTAGGTTGCACGTTGCAATAGCGCACCTTGGACTGTCAAAAATGCTTGTACCAGGATTGCTTGAAGCATACAACATCCTTCGGGGGTATGAGTGTGTCTCTCTTGATACGGCACTCAATCCATCGGCAGATGTTGTTGCTCTTGCGCTGTCGTGTTTTGGCAGGGAGCGAATCATGTTCGGTTCAGACGAACCGCTCAATCTGATTCGATCTGTGGCGTACACTCATCCGGAGTATGGGCAGAGGATAGTCGCCGATTATCTGTACCACTGGGCTGACCCTACAGAGCACGCACAATTTCAGCATCTGGCAGTTAACGCAGCCCACTCTCATTGGTCGTGTGTCCAGGCAATACGTCATGCGATCGAATGCTATCCACTGCAAGAGCGAGAGGATCTGAAGCATCGTGTTTTCTATGCAAACGCCGAAAGGTTCTACGGTTTCTAGCGATGCTGTGGTGATGTCTAAAAACGAGAACGGCCCGGGGACAAGTGCCCGGGCCGGTTTGTGTTGTTGGGAACGCTGAGACCTTACGGCCGCAGACGATTCGGACCGCGATAGAGATACGTCACCTCGCGCACGTTGCTGCGCCCCAGGAGTGTCATGATAAGTCGGGTGAGACCGACTCCCATGCCACCATGTGGCGGGCAGCCGTACTTGAAGAACGACAGGTAGTCACTCAAGGGTTCCAACGAGAACCCTTTTGCGATTGCCTGCGCCGCGAGCTGTTCCGGACGATGTTCACGTTGTGCTCCAGTAGTCACCTCGAGCCCCTTCCAGAGGAGGTCAAAGCTCATGGTGATGCCCGGATTTTCCGGATAGCGCATATGGTAGAATGCGCGAACCTCGACCGGATAGTCGGTGACGAAGACGAACTCGTGACCGGTCGTTTGTGCGATATGTCGAGCGATGCGTCGCTCACCTTCAGGATCAAGGTCTTCCTTGTGGGGAATCTCGTGTCCTTCGGCAGCAAGCACTGCTCGAGCTTCGGCAAGCGTAATCCGGGGGAAAGGCAGCGTCGGCACAGCCACTTCGATGCCAAAGAGCTGCCGGATTTCGTCTCCGTGCACTTCCGCAACGCGTCGCAGTACGTACGCGAGCCATGCCTCCTCGATCGTCATGACATCCTCATGGCTTTTGATCCACGAGATTTCCATGTCCACCGAAGTGAACTCGGTGTCGTGACGTGAAGTGAACGACGGGTTCGCGCGGAAGACCGGTCCAATCTCGAAGACTCGGTCAAACCCTCCAGCCATTGCCGCTTGCTTGTAGAATTGCGGCGATTGTGCAAGGTATGCAGTCTGGCCGAAGTACGGCAGATGGAATAGCTCGCCGCCGGACTCGCTGGCAGTGCCCATGAGTTTCGGAGAATGGATCTCCATGAAACCATGGTCAGCCCAGTACTCCCGCATCGCTCGTTCCATGGTGGTTTGCACCTTGAAGATGAGCAGATTCTCGGGAGCGCGCAAGCTGACGCAGCGCCAGTCCATCTGGTGCTCGAGCGCAGATTCGCGATCAATCGGAAGCGGCGAAGCTGCTGCTCCGTGGATCGTGAGTTGCTCGATTTGCAGTTCCAGACCGCCGAGTTTGACCTGCTGATTTGCGGTCAGTGTCCCGCAGATTCCGACTGCCGATCCGGGCGTGAGAGCCGAGATCGCGGCAGAGGTTGCTGCGTCGCCTGTTCGTTTGTCGTGGATTGCTTGCACGGCGCCTGTGATATCGCGCACGATGACGAACTGCATCCGTTTTTGATCGCGGACCGTTTCGACGAAGCCGTTGACCAGTGCTCGTTGCCCGAGCATTCCTGGCAAGCCAGTAACAAGAGTTCGATTCACGTCTAGTACTCCGCTTGGACAGTTGGGACAGAGGGACTCATCTTCCTGTTACGGATAAACCGCACGACGGAAGATGCGCGGAAACGGGATTGCATCACGCACGTGAGGAATATTGAGAAGCCAGCGGATGAACCGCTCGACTCCCATCCCGAACGCTGCGTGCGGCACACACCCGAACTGGTGAGTCTCTCGGACCCACCGATAGCGCTCGTCAGAGAGCTTTCCTTTTTCACCGAGTCGCACGTCAAGCGTCTCGATGTCATGGATCTTTTCGGCCACGCCGAGTAGTTCACCCATGCCGTTTGAAGCGATCAAGTCAGCAACGCGGGTTATCCGCGTGTCGCTCGGATCAATGCAGTACGGAAAAGGTTCAATGCTCCGTGGAATTCCCGTCACCCAGAAGGGAGAAGGAAAGAGTCGCGAGAGCATCTTCTCGTCGTCTCCGTTCAGCCCTTTGCCGAACTCGATATCGACACCATTGCGCTTGAGATGGCTGACAGCATCTTCATACGACATGCGCGGAAACGGGATTTGCATCCCATCGAGGCACATTGACGTACCAAGCGCTTTCGCTACCTGTGGCATCCGCTCCCAGCACACTCTTGAGACGTGTGCGATGAGATCCTCGACCATACGAATCATGTCGTCGAGGTTTGCGAAAGCGATTTCGCCCTTGATGTGGTGGTATTCCATGAGGTGCCGTGGACTCCGTGACTCTTCGCCGCGAAAACTCGGACCCATGTTGTACACCCGTTCAAAGGCGTGCACAGCAGCTTCGAGGTAGTATCCGACACATTGTGTCAGGAAGACCTTGTCGCCGTGGATGTCGACGCCGACAGCCGAGCCATCTTCGTAAAGAGGCACGGGTGTCAGAATAGGTGCGTCAATCTCCATGAAGCGATTTGTCTCGAACCACTTCCGAACTTCTGACATCAGTACGCTGCGAAACTGAAGAATCGCCATGATCTTCGGGTTGCGCAGATACAGGTGCCTGTTGTCGAGAACGTGGGCAGTCATCTCCGGGGCGAAGATGTCGAAGTCGCTACGTGGGAGTGGCGACATTGTCATACTCGCCGCGCCAATGACGTTCATTGAACGCACCGCGATTTCGCGCGGTTTGTTTGCGTGCGTAACAACTTGACCGGTGAGTTCGATCGCTGACTCAAGCGGGGTGCGCTGAGCAAGTTCGAACAGGCCACTTGCGACCTTCTCGCGCTCGAGCACTCCTTGAATCATCCCTGTTGAGTCGACCACATCCATGAACAGGATGCCGCCGCTTTTCCTCCTGGCACGCAGCCAGCAGGGCAGGGAAACATCCACGTTCGCTCCGCGAGCGTGGATGTCCGAGATGTAGAGGTTTTTCATCCTCGATTCTCCAGGACAGAGGGACTAGTGTGGGACAGTGGTGCGAATCCTAGGCTTTTTCTCTATCGCGGTGTCAAAGAACATGAGCGACCCTAGCGGTTGCACCAATGGGATTAAACAGTATTTCTATTGACAATGCAACACCTGTCGTGTCAGTCTGTAATCCTAAAATAATGATTAGATATCTAGCGTGAAGTTTCGATGGTAAGGGGATAATCGATTTACAACACCCTACACTCCATTAAGTGGCGACACAGCGCCTCTCTGCTGACCACATACTTTTTTGCGAGAGTTTCGACGTCTGGTGTGGCTGCGAAATCGGCGCGGATGAGTGCAAGGGGAATAAGCAATTCGGCAGCAAACGAATTTGCCTCTTGTTCGGCGTAAGTACGTGTACCCCCGCAGAGGTGATCCATGAGAAGGTGCCCGATTTCATGCGCGATAGTGAATCGTCGTCGCACCCATGCTTGCTCGCTGTTGAACCCAATGGTCGGTCGCTCATCAATGGTCACGAGCAATCCTGCCAAGTTATCTCCAAGCGGCAGCCGCATGACCTGCAGATTGTGTAAGGGTTCTAGATGATCAATTACTTTTACTAACGACACCGGCACCACAGATACCCCCGCATCCTTCAGTAGTTTTCGAGCCAGCGTGCGTGCTCGAGCGATATTTGGTTTTACGACAACATCATCGCTTTCCACGGCGCTGCTTCGCTAGGTCAATAAAGTGGAGAATGGTGTCCTTGTCCTTGTCCGACAGATCCTTGTCGGCACGTAGGGCGACTCTGACATCAGCAGGGCGGTTCTCCTCGCCGAGGAAGTAAGCGACCTCACGATGGAGTATCTTGGCGACCTTTTGCAGGTCTTCCACCTTTAGTTTACGTTCTCCTGCCTCAATGAGCGACACAGCGGTCGCCGATTCATACCCAAGCTCTTTCGCCAGCTGTACCTGCGAGAGGTTCGCTTGCTCGCGTGCCTCCCGCAGACGCGCCCCTATCTGCACATTCGCGTCTTCTGGTTTCATAGTGCTAATACCAAGTTATCAAATTGATTGACACGCCCTTTATGAATTGCTAATATCGACGTATCAATATGATAACATACCCCGCTCAATATTAAAAGCCTCATGTACACAATCTATGAAGATAGACCAGATAGACGTCAGCATATTACAAGCAAGCACCTACAACCCACGTAAGTGGAGCGACAAGGCGGTCAGTGATATGCGTGAGAGTATCACACGCTTCGGCTTGTGCGACCCGCTCATTGTTAATGGTGCACCGGAGCGCAAGAACATTGTGATCGGTGGGCACTTGCGATTGAAAGTCGCCAAAGACCTCGGATTTACCGAAGTGCCGGTCGTGTACCTCAATATTCCCGAGCTGGAGCGCGAGCAGGAGCTCAACCTGCGGCTCAACAAGAATGTCGGCGATTGGGACGAGGAACTCCTGAAGCTCTTTGATACTAACTTGCTGCTCGATGTCGGCTTCACGCCTGACGAGCTTAACAACTTCTTCGACGACGTGCTTGAGGTGTCGGACGACGGGTTTGATGTGCAAAAAGAGCTGGGGAAGATAACGGTGCCAGACACCAAGCCGTGCGATATGTACCAACTTGGCGAGCATCGTCTGTTGTGCGGCAGTGCGTTGGATGCCAAGCAGGTGGGGAAGTTGTTGGGCACTGAAAAAGCCCGCGTGATCTACTGTGACCCGCCCTACAACATTGGGCTGGACTACCGCAAAGGCATCGGCACCAAGGGCAAGTACACGCCGGACAGGGTGGTGGATGATAGCAAGAAGACACACGAGTACGAGGCGTTTCTTGAGCAATCACTCCAGAATGCGCTCTTGGGGAGCCACACCGACGCACACGTCTTCTACTGGTGCGACGAGCGGTATGTGTGGCTGCTGCAACAACTGTATGAGAAGCTCGGTGTGACGAATAGGCGACTATGTTTATGGGTGAAGAACAACTTCGACCCCACGCCACAGGTCGCCTTTAACAAAGTCATCGAGACGTGTGTCTACGGGACACGTGGCAGCCCACCACTCAACCCCAATCTCAAGAATCTCAGCGAGATACTCAACAAGGATGTGGAATCCATCGGCTCCTACGACGACATCATGAGCTTGGTGCAGCTGTGGCTGGTGAAGCGCGACAACACGGCAGACTACGAGCATCCGACGCAAAAGCCCATCACGCTCGCCGAGAAGCCACTTAAGCGCTGCTCATCCCCGGGCAATATCGTGCTAGATCTCTTCGGCGGGAGCGGGTCGACGCTCATCGCGTGCGAGCAGCTAAAGCGGAAGGCGTACGTTATGGAACTCGACCCGACCTTCTGCGACGTAATCGTCAAACGCTATGAGCATTTCACCCAAAGCCATGCCACAAAACTCACCTAGCTTGTGGCGACTCGGCCAGCATCGTCTCCTGCTTGGAGACGCAACAAAGAGCGACGATGTTGCGCGGCTCATGGGCAATGAAAAAGCGTCCCTTATCCTGACCGACCCACCGTACGGTGTCGATTACGTCGAAGGCAAACAGGAGTTTCTTGGGACGATTCACGGCAAGGGCAAGACGGAGTTCATTCCTATTAAAGGCGATGCCAGCACCGACGATTACTACCGCTTCTCCCTCGAGTGGCTCCGAACAGTCACACCCCACCTCACAACTAAAAACACCTTCTATATATTCAACGGCGACACGAAGCTACGCGAACTGCTCAATGCGCTCCATGATATTGGATACACCAAGTCGGCGCTGCTCATCTGGCTGAAGGATCGCTTCGTGCTGGGCCGCAAGGACTACCACCCGCAGCACGAGCTCATCGCCTATGGCTGGTACGGCACACATGCTTACTACGGCACCAAAGACAAGACGGCGCTCTTCTATCCAAAGCCGACCAAGAACACGCTCCACCCGACCATGAAGCCGCCCGCCCTGCTACGGCGACTGCTCTATCACAGCACGAAGCCAGGCGATATTGTACTCGACCCATTCGGTGGGAGCGGGTCGACACTCATCGCCTGCGAGCAGCTGGGCAGGCGCTGCTTCATGGTTGAGTGCGAAGAGACGTACTGCCGCGCCATCATCGGTCGATGGGAGAAACTTACTGGTCATACCGCAGAGCCCATCGACTCATGACGACGATATGGAAAGCGAGGACACTGACAATGCGGCGCTGACCGTCTACAAGAAGCAGGAGTTCGAGAGCTATGTCCTATGGCTCTCGATGCCCTCGATCCTGCGTGGACAGCCGCGGCACGTTCTCGAGAAGATGGGCATTGATGATGAGTTAGCCATCTCGCTCCTCGATATCAAGAACCAGACCGAGTTCGCGCGACGCTTCGGTATCAAAGACTTGGGCACCTTGTCGGATTGGAACAAGCGAATCGAGAAGCGCGGTGGGCTGCTGCGGGACATCAACGCTTGGGCGAAGAAGCTCACCCCGAATGTCCTCTCCGCGCTCTACCGCGAAGCAACCAAGACCGGCAAGGCAGCAGAGGTGAAGGCGTGGATGGAGATTGTCGAAGGGATGTAGAACAACACGCATATGCAAGAACACACTGAGAAAACATACATGAAGGTTGAAGAGGCCGCAGTTATCCTCTCCGAGACATTACAGGAGGTGGCCGAGCGTCGCACCACCCTGCGCCGCGCGATGGTCGTATCGCGCCTCGCACTGGCGCTCGCGAAGACAATCGAGATTGTCGACCTGAAGGCGCGAGTCGACTTCCTTGAGCAGTCATTAAAAAAGCGTAAGTAAGCATTTATGAAAAACCTACACACCATGCTGGGGAATGGGAACCTGACGCCGCGCGAGCGCTTCATCCTTCTCATACAAAACGATGTCCGGCATGCGCTGACCGGCAAAGAGGTGCTAACTCCAGCTGACAAAGTGTCGCTGGAACATTGGCGCGCACATACGGACGCCGAAGCACGCGAGTGGAACCAGCTTAACGACGGCTGGCGCTATAGCGGTCGCATGGGGCTGGAGGCTGAACTCTACTTTACTGATGCGCAAGCAGCACACCTCCAGACGCGACACATCATCATGGAATTCATCAGGTATCCGATTCATCGCGAGATACGCAAGTTGGTCGAGGGTATCAAGAGTGTAAAGAAGGTGAGCGCGAAGGAAGCGGTGGAGATCGTCGAGAAACAGCGCACCGCCAAACTACAGGAGGGCATGGACTTTGACTACGCGACCTATCGGCTCGCGTTCGAGCGGATGAGCAAGAAGGACCGCGACCAACTTGAAGAGTTGTACCCGGACGTCAAAACCGACTATCAGTATCTTGATGAAGAAGAAGTCATCGCCAACCTTCTCCAAGGCAAAGACACGCTCACCGAAGGAGCAAAGATACAACTAGCCGAGCTTATCGCCGCACGCTCCTACAACATGTTCGCCAAGCAGCCCCAACTGTTTCGCTACTTCGCCTGCATACCGCTCGCCGAGGTGATGCGGCACTTCTTACAGACGAGGGGAGTGCTCGTTGGGGGCAAACCGCTCGCGCAGAATCAGGAGTCGGACGATGAGGATGAAGCAACCACCGAGCAACTCCTGCAGGCAGCGCAGCAGTACGCCCAAGAACATGGCACAACCATCGAGGCGATGCTCAAAGAAGGATACATACACTGGTATGACACCGAGGGGTTCGAGTACCTACCGCTCGCGGTGAGCAGTCATAAAAAACTCTTCGACCGATGGCTCAAGACGAAGGCAAACGCGCGAGCACAGCTGCAAGGGCTCGTAGACGCAGGCGTGCTACGGGTGCGCACACCGGCCGCAGAAGAAAAGATAATCGAGATATATAGCGACTGCGTGATCACGGGCGAGAGTCTCTACGCGTTCGATACTGATATGGAGTTCGTACAGAATTTCAAGGAGCGGGTGGATACCTATGACCCAAACTTGGGGCTCGTGTACGCCGACACCGACCCCGAGAAGACCGGCCACAACTTGGATCAAGAGCTACTCATCTGCTCGACCAACGGCCGCGGCGAGCCGGATATCTTTAGCTGTTACGGCATGTCGCTCCAGTTCCTTGAGAAGATGCACGAACATGTCGTGTTCTTGAAGGAAGAGCACAAGGGTGGCAAGAGCTACATACGATTCAAAAACAAAGAGGTCGAAAAGATGTTCCGCGAGTCGCGCGACTCCTTTATCGATGGATACGCGAAGCTCTTGGCGCACAAGGAGTTGCTGCGGAAACTCTCGACTATATATGAGGCCGATGTCGGGTTTCGGGTGGACACACTGCTCACTCGTCTCGACGCTCTCATAGAGACGCACAACGACGCGCTGCGTTCGGCGCAGGGGCCGGTGCTATACAAGCATACGAGGACGATGGATGAGGGCAAGATCTTGGCCGAGATAGACAAAGACCTATTCATCAACAAGAGCGCGATAGTGCCCGACCAAAGCGTTATCGAGGAGCATACAGCAAAACTTAAGGAGATTTTCTATGATTTTTAGACTTGCTGATATGTATAGAAAAACTAATGAAAATGTGGCATTATGCATGCAACAGCCATGAATCCATCGAACGAGACAGAGACACGGAATCGGCTCATTCGTCCTGCAGTAACCGCTGCAGGTTGGTCTGATGTGCAGATCCGCGAAGAGTACGCCTACACCTTGGGGCGCATTCATGTGAGCGGGAAGACAGTCAAGCGTGGCGAGCAGAAAAAGGTGGACTTTTTGCTAGAGTTTCGACCGAACCTGCCGCTCGCTGTTATCGAGGCAAAACATATCGGCAAGCCGCTCGGAGCTGGGATGCAGCAGGCGTTGGGGTATGCCGAAGCGCTCGATGTGCCGTTCGTCTTTTCTACCAATGGCGAAGGCTTCTTGTTTCATGATCGAACAGGGCAGTCTGCTGATACCGAGCAGCAGTTGACGCTTGAGCAATTCCCATCACCTGCCGATTTGTATGCACGATATCTGGCATGGAAAGGTGGTTTGGTACAGAAAGTAGTCGAAACGGAGTACTACACCAACGACCCGAGCAAGTCGCCGCGTTACTTCCAACGGGTCGCTATCAACCGTGCCGTCGAGGCGTTCGCGGCTGGTCAAAAGCGCCTGCTGCTCGTGATGGCGACAGGGACGGGCAAGACATACACTGCCGGGCAAATTATCTGGCGATTGTGGAAGTCGGGAAGCGCCAAGCGCATCCTGTTTCTTGCTGACCGAAACATCCTCGTCGACCAAGCGAAGCTCAACGACCTTAAACATTTTGGTGAAGCGCTGACAAAAATCTCTCGACAAAACTTTAGCGACCTTGGCAATCTGATGGCATATCAAGTGTTCCTCGGGCTTTATCAAGCGATGAGCGGTAGTACCGAAGAGGACAAGTTGTACAAGAAGATTCCACGCGACTTCTTTGACCTGATTGTCATCGACGAGTGTCACCGCGGCAGCGCATCAGAGGACAGTGAGTGGCACGAAATCCTCGAGCACTTCACGGGCGCGGCGCATCTTGGACTCACCGCGACACCAAAGGAGACCACTGACACGAGCACGACCCACTACTTTGGCGACTCGATTTACACCTATTCACTCAAGCAGGGAATCGATGATGGCTTCTTGGCACCATACAAGGTGCTGCGTGTACTGCTCGATAATGATGTGGCAGGATGGCGACCGGTCGCAGGCACAACGGACGACAAAGGCAACCTCATCGAGGATCGCATCTATGAGCTGCGTGATATTAACAAAGCGGTCATATTTCCACAGCGCGACGAGTTGGTCGCGAAGAAAATAATCGAGTATTTGGCAGCAATCGAAGACCCATACGCCAAGACCATCGTCTTTTGTCGTACAACCGAACACGCAGAGCGTATGCGTTCGGCGCTCGTGAACGCCGCCGGAGATCGCGCTCGAGAAAATATACGCTACGTCATGCGCATTACGGGCGATGATGAAGAAGGTAAGGCACAGCTCGACCGCTTTATCGACCCCGAGGAACGCTTCCCAACTATCGCAACCACATCTCAGCTCCTCTCGACCGGTGTTGATGCACAGACCTGCAAACTGGTGGTGCTTGATAAGCCGATTGAGAGCATGACCGAGTTCAAACAGATTGTCGGGCGCGGTACGCGCGTGCGCGAGGATAAGGGCAAGCTGTGGTTTACGGTGATGGACTTTCAGGGCGCGACCAAGCTCTTTGCCGACCCGGGCTTCGACGGTATGCCGGAGCGTGTTATGGAGGTTGGAGAGAACGACAGCATCGACGCCGTGCTCGAGATAGAAGATCCAACGGACGAACCAATAGAGGAGAAAGAAAAAGAAGATGAACTCATTGACGCCATTATCTCGCGCCCAAGCGGGCAGGGCGAGATAGTCGAGCGACCGCCGGTATATGTTGTCAGTGGCGTACCGTATGCGGTCGTCAAAGAACAAGTGCAGTATTTGGGCTCGGACGGAAAGCTGATCACCGAGTCGCTCACCGACTTTACGCGCCGCAACATTTTGAGTCAATACCCAACGCTCGAGAGCTTCTTTACTGCATGGCAGTCGGCAGAGCGTCGCCAAGCTATCATCGACCAAATCGACTCCAGTGGTATCCCACTGGAGGAGTTGCAGCAGCAGGTGGGCGGGGAGTTCGACCTGTTTGACCTCATTATGCATGTCGCCTACGACAAAAAGATGCTCAAGAAGAGCGAGCGCGTCGAAGCGGTGCGCCGCAGTAACTATATGGGCAAGTACAGCGGCAAGGCGCGAGAGGTTATTGAGGCGCTGCTGGAGAAATATGCCGACGTGGGCGTGCGCGATATCGAAAGCATCCGTATACTCACACTCGAACCGCTACGCTCGCTGGGGACTGACTACGAACTCGTGTCGCTCTTTGGCGGCAAAGAGGCATACCTCAAGACGCTCGACGAATTACTCGACACCGTATATGCGCAATAATCTATGCTAACTCCCGCCACCATAAAGAGTATCCAAGACATCATGCGCCAAGACGTTGGTGTGGACGGGGACGCAACGCGCCTCTCGCAGTTGGTGTGGCTTATCTTCCTCAAGATTCTCGATGACGAGGACAAAGCACTGGAGATCCGCAAAGACAAGTACACCCCGACACTACCGAAGAAGTATCAGTGGCGCACCTGGGCGGCACCGCTGGATGGCATGACCGGCGAGGAGCTGATCGCCTTCGTCAACGACGACCTCATACCCGGGCTGCGCTCACTGCCCGCAAACGGCAACAAGCGAACCGAGCTCGCTCGCGCGGCCTTTCAAGATGTCTACAACTTCATGCGCAAGGGTACGCTGCTCAAGCAGGTGATAAACAAGATAGACAGCATCGACTTTAATGTCTCGAAAGACCGCCACGCCTTTAACGACATTTACGAGCGCCTGCTCAAGAGCTTGCAGAGTGCGGGCAACTTTGGAGAAATGTACACGCCGCGCGCGGTGACGCAGTTTGTGGTCGAGATGGTCGATCCGAAGATCGGCGAGACCGTGTTCGACCCGGCGGTCGGGACGGGCGGATTTTTGGTCAACTCACTGGAGCATATGCGCAAGCAGGTAAAGTCGGTCAAAGATGAGCATAAGATCCAAGAGAGCATCCGCGGCGTCGAGAAGAAGCCGCTGCCATATATGTTGCTGCTCACCAACATGATGCTCCACGGTGTCGAGGAGCCCGTCCATATGCGCCGGGGCAACATGCTGGAGCGCCCACTGCGCGACTACACCGACGCCGACCGCCTCGACTGCATCGTCACGAACCCGCCCTTCGGCGGCACCGAGGAGCCGGGTGTCGAGAAAAACTTCCCGACCGAGTTCCAAACGCGCGAGACCGCCGACCTCTTTCTCGTCCTTATCGTTCGACTACTCAAGAAATATGGCCGCGCCGGAGTCGTCCTCCCCGACGGTACACTCTTTGGCGAGGGCATGAAAACGGCGCTCAAGAAGATGCTGCTGGAGGAGTGCAACCTGCACACCATAGTGCGCCTGCCCAAAAACGTTTTCGCGCCCTACACAAGCATCGCGACAAACTTGCTCTTCTTTACCAAGGGCGAGCCGACAAAAGAGGTCTGGTACTACGAGCATCCATACCCAGCGGGGAAGAAGAGCTACTCGATGACGAGCCCCATCACCATCGACGAGTTCGATGTCGAAAAGGCGTGGTGGCACAATCGTGAAGAAAACGAACATGCGTGGAAGGTCTCTATAGATGAGATAGTAAAGCGCAACTACAACCTCGATATCAAGAACCCACGCGCACCAAAAGAGTTGGTAGAAGCGCCGGAAGAACTCCTCGCCGCCTATCGCGAAAAGCAAAAGCAGACGCAAGCATCGCTCGAGAAAATCCGCACCATCCTGACCGACGCCCTCGCACACCATGACACTCAGTGAGATACAAACAGTGGTCGCCAACCTCGATGACTTTATCGAGCTACCAGACGGCATAGAGCGCCTGCGTAAAGCGGTCTTAGCGCTCGCGGTCGCGGGCAAGCTCGTGCCCCAAGACCCCAAGGAGGGGACGGGCGAGGAGTTGTACAAAAAAATCCAAGCTGCACGAGCAAAGCAAGAAACGACTGGGCGAAAGAAAAAAGAGCAGGCATACGCGCCCGTAACTCCCGACGAAGTGCCGTTTGAGATTCCAAAATCGTGGAAATGGGTGCGGTTGGGAGATGTAACGAATTACGGCAAAGCAGAAAAATGTAAGCCCGGAGAACTGAAGCCGGGTATCTGGGTGCTTGAACTAGAAGATCTCGAAAAGGACGGAGGTAGGTTGTTGTCCGTAATTCGGTACCCGGAGAGACGGTCTCTCAGTGATAAGAACATATTTCAGAAAGGAGACGTGCTGTATGGAAAACTTCGACCGTATCTGAACAAAGTATTAGTCGCAAGTGAGGTCGGCGTAGCTTCAAGCGAACTTTTGCCAATACGTTGGTATGGGGACGGCAATTCCGAGTATTTACGAAATGTACTTTTAAGTGACTACTTTTCTGGGTATGTAAATCAACGCACCTACGGAATGAAGATGCCTCGCCTCGGGACGGAAGATGGTCAAAGAGCGCCACTGCCACTGCCGCCACTTGTCGAACAAAAGAGAATTGTTCAAAAAGTTAAAGAAATAATGGCGCAGCTCGACGAGCTGGAGGCGCGAAAGAATGAGCGCGATACAACTCGCGCCCAATTCACGCGCAGCGCCATGGCAGCGCTTGGTCGTGGCGAAAGTAAGTTGTCGCTTGAGCATCTGGCGGAGCTGATAAAGACGCCTGAAGATGTGGAGGAGCTACACAACGCTGCATTGACTCTTGCTGTGTCAGGAAAGCTCGTGCCGCAAGTCAAACAAGATGGGGTAGTCGAGAGTGAAAAGTCTGCGGTTGAATTTGGAAAAGAGTTCAATATACCAGACTCATGGAAGTGGTTTCAGTTGGACAGAGTGTGTGACTTTAAGTATGGATATACCGATTCTGCGAAAGAATCTGGAGGAGCTAGATTCGTAAGAATCACAGACATGGATGGTGACGGTAACTTAATCGAACAAGATCAAAAGTTTGTTGATGTGAGCGCTGAGTCCGAAAAATATCTACTTAAGAAGGGCGATATCCTAACCGCTCGGATAGGTGCAACATTTGGTCGAACCATCATTTTTAAAGAGAGCTATAAGGCAATCTTTGCTTCGTATTTAATTAGGATTACTTTTGATCATAATCTTATCGTGCCCGAATACTATCTGGCATTTTCCAAGAGTGGTTTGTACTGGGGTCAGGCTCACGCTCTTGTTAGCGGCAGTGCCCAGCCTCAATTCAACGCAAATTTAATAAAGAAGATGTACATTCCTGTGCCGCCAGTTGCCGAACAAAAGCGGATCGTTGAGAAAGTTGGGGAGGTGATGGGGCTTATAACTTCTCTCAAAAAGATAGTTGAGGAAAAATAACATGAGTAAGTCACTAAAACGCGCCCATGAGTACTTTGAGGTTAGCGAGTTTGAGTATAAAAAGACGGGCGCTTTCAATCCTGTTATAGGACTCGACAGTTTGTTCTTCGTCGATCCTCTTCTGCTGTCGAAGACTAAGATCCCAGAATTCAAAAATGCTCAAGAGGAAGTGCGTAAGTATTTTGCAAACATAATTACTCTCGTTAGAAGTGGAAATAAGAGCGCCCGAGAAAAAGCTCACAAAATGCTTACTCTCAGGGAGGTAAAAGGCGTGAGTATCGGTTATGGTAGCGAGACAGATGACGGATCTGCCATTGGCCCTGAGCTTGCTAATCGGTTATTGAACACCGCTGAAGAGCTCATAGGTATAGGAGTACAAGATCCAGCGATTTTTGAAATAATGGGGCTTTTCGAAGAGGATTTTGGTCCAGATAGATTAAGTGATGCACTTATACGGATTCTACTTAATCGTGTATACAAGTATTCCGAACGAATCACAAAGGAATTAGGCATCAAAGACACCTGTACTATAAACGGCTACGAACATAGCTATACGCTCGCACAACATCCGTTGAAAAACAATCCGCTGTTGTTTATTCCCGAAGGAATATTGAGAGATTTGCCAGTTGCGAACAGTTTCGATGAGATAAGCTTGATCAGCTCATTTAATGAAGAGTTACGCACCAAATTTAATGCAATTCTCGCCTCAATTTTTGCAGGAGGGACTGGTAAACGGCCGAAGAAGTCGGCCATTAAACGGTATTTGCTTGAGAATGGGGATTATATAAAGACAATCGTTGATGTGTATCAAAGATGTGCGCCAAATCCATACGACTTTGAGAAGGATCCTATTGGTCGATACCGATGGAAAGAAACAGCCGAAAATCTTGTACAAGCTAGTCCTGCCATTGTTCCTACAAGGCCGATAGATTTGGCTGATGTTGTTCGTGTTGTTATTGAAGCGTTCAAAAGTGGGATTGAGACGAAAGGTTGGTGGAAATCATTATACAGGGAAGACGGAAGCCCCCTTAACGAGAGCCATGCAAGACGTTTATTTTATGCCGCTGCGCTCATCTACTGTAGATGGTCGGACGTCGACATAACCCCTGAGTCGAATGCTGGCCAAGGCCCTGTAGATTTCAAGTTAAGCAGAGGCAATCAAAAGATCGTTGTAGAAATTAAACTCACCTCTGGCAACGTTAGGCAAGGGTACGAGAAACAAACTCGCATTTATGAAAAAAGCGAGGATGCTCAAGCCAGCTATTTTGTTGTAGTACAAGTAACAGAAGCAAGCAAAGTGCTTGAAGAGGTGCTAAAAATGGAAGAGGTCGAAGAAAAAAACGGTCAGAAACATCCAACCGTAATCGTGATTAATGGCCGTGAGAAACCCTCAGCTAGCAAGGCTAAGTAGAAACCTTTTCCCTCAAAACTACCTTCCCAGACTTTATCTGATTTCCTATTTGCAACTTCTTTATATCCGCTGGTTTGTACCACGTCACCTTGCCTGTGTGGTCGACTGAGAGGATGTGCAGGCAGGTTGCGACGGCAAATTGGTAGGGGATGCGGCGCAGGGCTATGTCGGCGCTTGGTTTGGGGAGAGCGATGCCAAAATAGGATCGCGATTTGAGGCTCTTCATGCGGGTGACGATTTGCCCCAGTGAGTAGACGAAGGCGACTTCTGCGCCGCTGCGATTGACCGAGCCGCCTTTGGCTTCGATATAGAATGTGCGGCTGTATTTGGTGTTGGTGACTTTGATGTCGACGCCGTGCACATGCAGCTCGTCGTACTGGAGGTTTTTGCTCCAGCCCTCGTTGGTGAGGAACTTGATGACGCTCCGTTTGACGAACTCTTCCGTCAGTACCTTGGGTGCTGTTTTCACCACGTCATCATACTGGCCTTTGTGCGCCCAGACAATCTACTCCGAGAGCTCGGGACGCCCTGGACTCCTTGGGCGGTCTGCGTCATTCCTTGTGGTGTATGACCAACACAACACAAGTGCCAACGGGGACTCCTGTGCGGGCGGTGCAGGCCCCAATAGTAGTTAAGTACTGTTTGTATGCTCGCAAGAGCACCGAGTCGGAGGAGCGCCAAGTGCTCTCTATCGACTCGCAGATTAAGGAGATGCTCCAGCTCGCCGAGCGCGAGGGGCTGGAGATCGTCGCCATGAAGCGCGAGAGCCACTCTGCCAAGGAGACCGGCCAGCGCCCCATCTTCAACGAGATGGTCGATGAGGTGAAGGTGGGCAAGTACAACGGTATCCTCACGTGGGCGCCCGACCGCATCAGCCGCAACGCGGGCGACCTCGGTAAGATCGTCGACCTCATGGACGCAGGTGTGCTCCAAGAGATACGCACCTACAGCCAGCGATTCTCCAACAACCCGAACGAGAAGTTCTTGCTCATGATACTGGGGAGTCAAGCGAAGCTCGAGAACGACAACCGCGGTATCAACGTGAAGCGCGGCATACGTACCCGCTGCGAGATGGGGCTGTGGCCGACTGTCCCGCCGACAGGGTACCTGACACAGAAGAATATGGAGAAGAAGTGCCAACTGATTGTCGACCCTGCGCGTGGCCCTATCGTGCGAAAGATGTTCGAGAAGATGGCCTACGAGCACTGGTCGGGGCGCAAGATATACCACTGGCTGAAGTTCGAGCTGAACTTCAAGACGGTCGGCAACAAGAATCTCTCGCGCGGCAACATCTTCCGGATACTGCAGACCTCCTTCTACTACGGCGTGTTCGAGTATCCAAAGAAGTCGGGCAACTGGTATACCGGCAAGCACGAGCCGCTAATCACCAAAGAATTGTTTGAGCTTGTACAAGTGCAGCTCAAGCGCGACAACATCACGCGCCAGAGCCACGAGTTCGCCTTCACCAAGCTCATGGTGTGCGGCAAGTGCGACTCGTGCATTAGCGCCGAGGAGAAGTACAAGCCGCGCAAGGACGGCACCACGGTGCGCCACGTCTACTATGGCTGCGGTCGGTCGAAGGACCATCACTGCAAGGGCAACAAGTATCTGCGCGAAGAGGAGCTGGTTGGGCAGCTACTGGGCATCATCGACCAAATAGACCTCAATGTGCTGGGTATCGAGATGAAATTCAAAGACGAGCTGAAGCGGCACAACAAATTTCAGCGCACGGTGTTGGGATTATCGAACCCTGCTGTCGAGCACGAGGACATCGACCTCAAGACCTACGCCAAATATATTCTCAAAGAAGGCACGAACGAAGAGAAGCGCGAGCTCATGGGCTGCTTTAAGACGAAGCTCAAGATTACCGAAGGGGTGGTGACGGTTGGGTAGGGGTACAACAAATAAAGGCTCTCGGGTCTGTCCGATACAAAGTGCTGTGGGCGGAGGCTCAAGGATTCAAGCAGCCGAAGCTTCTTGAAAGTCACTTCTCCGTTCGGACGCCAACCCAAGGCGGTCTATGCGGTCGGAGCGCCAGTAGCTGCCGACGAAGAGACCCTTGGCGTCGAAGCCGCCGACGCTGACGCCAGAGCTGTCCGAGTCAAGATCCGAGCAGCGCACCCAGACTTCCTCGAAGAGACGCTCGTTGGCCGCCCTGTGGTGGCCGATGATGGTGTAGACCATCACCTGCGCCTTCGGCCTCTCGTCGTCCTTGCCGAGCAGGGGCTGCTGTTCGTACAGCGCCTTATTGGTTGATTTCTCAACCGGCGTCTTGCGGATCAGGTGCCAGCCGATCTCGCCGCGGTCTTTTGCGAAATCTTCACCGTCGTACCATGACTGGTTGCAGAGGGCTTTCCAAGACTCGTCCTTCATGACCTCCGTCCTGATTCTGATGTCGAGGATGGACATCGGAAACACGGCGACGAGAACGTGCGTGGTCTTGAGCGCCGAGAGCGTCTCCTCGCTGAACGGAATTTCGCCGAGCGCGGCAAGCTGGGCCTTCGACGGATTGACGCCGAAGTGCCTGATCGCGTCTTCGACGCCGAACATGTTCGTGCCCATGATCTCGCGGGCGCGCTTCTGCGACGTCGACGGTATGTCGGTATTGTTCACGACTTCCTCCTGCCGTTAGCCCTCATTCGGGCGACTGGCGTTGGGAATCCGCAATCGCTGCGGAGCGGCTGTCCCTGATGAGACGAGCTTGCTGGTGCCGATATGTCAGCCGCAAAAAGCTCGCCTCATCAAAACCTTACATGCCAAGGAACGGACTCATCTAGTGTGGCATATTTTATATACCGTGTCAAGTGCTGGGCGGGCAATCTGGGTTTCTTTGCTCACTTTAGATTTCCGCCGTACAATGGGCTGATATGAAGCACTCGAGCAATTCGGTCAGGCAGTCGCAGCTGTTTACTAAGACGCGAAAGGAGGCGCCCAAGGACGAGGTGTCCAAGAACGCGCAGCTTTTGATCCGCGCTGGCTATGTCCACAAAGAGATGGCAGGCGTGTACTCCTACCTGCCACTTGGTCGCCGCGTGCTCGAGCATATCGAACAGATTGTCCGCGAGGAGATGGACGCCATCGGCGGGCAAGAGGTGCGGATGGCCACACTCCACCCGAGCGAGCCGTGGAAGCAGACTGGCGCGTGGGACAGTGTCGACGTTGTCTTTAAGATTGTCAGCCGAACAGAGAAGGAGTACACCGTGGGGCAGAGCGAGGAGGAGATTGTCACGCCCATCGGGCAGGAGTATGTCACGTCGTACAAAGACCTGCCGCTGGCTATCTATCAGATCGGGCAGAAGTATCGCGATGAGTTGCGCGCGAAGTCTGGCATCATGCGCGGGCGCGAGTTCACGATGAAGGATATGTACTCCTTCCACGAGACGCAGGAAGATTTCGACAAGTTCTACCAAGTTGCCAAGGATGCATACTTGAAGGTGTACGAGCGGCTCGGTTTGGTAGCGAAGGCAACCGAGGCGTCTGGTGGCGCGTTTACGAAAAAGCTTTCCTACGAGTTTATGGTGCTCACCGACGCGGGCGAGGACGACATTCTCTACTGCGACAAATGCCCGTACTGCGTCAATATCGAGATTAGTACACAGAAGGAGGGCGACGCCTGCACGCGCTGTGTTGGCGGCACACTTGCTCGCGCGACGGCGTCCGAGGTGGGCAACATTTTCGACCTCGGAACAAAGTACACAACTGATTTTAACTTTACGTGTAAGAATCGCGAAGGACAGGAAGTGCATCCCATCATGGGCTGCTTCGGTATCGGCATCACGCGATTGATGGGGGTTATTGTCGAGACGTTTGCCGACGCGAAAGGGCTCGTGTGGCCAGAGGCGGTGGCACCCTTTCGTGTGCACCTGGTCGAGCTCACGAGCGACAGCGCCGATGTGCACAGCGAGGCGGCAGAAGTGTATCGCGAGCTCTCCGAGGCGGGCATTAGCGTCCTGTGGGACGACCGTGACGCGCGTGCGGGCGAGAAGTTTGCCGACAGCGACCTGCTTGGTATCCCGCTGCGCGTGGTTGTGTCCGAGAAGACGCTCTCGGCGGGCAAATTCGAGTGCGTCCATCGCGCGAGTGGGCGGGTCGAGCACAAGAGTATATCAGAACTGCTAGGCCACCTTACTGCATGAGTAGTTTTCTCAACCGCATTCTGCCGCTGCTCTCCAACGATGTCGGAATTGATCTCGGCACCGCCAACACGCTCGTCTACCTGCGCGGCAAGGGGATCGTCGTGACCGAGCCGTCGGTCGTCGCCGTCAACCAAAAGACTGGCCAGGTCGTCGCGGTGGGTCAATCGGCAAAAGACATGCTTGGTCGCACACCGGGGCACTTGGTCGCGGTGCGTCCGCTTGTCGACGGTGTCGTCTCCGACTTCGAGGCGACGGAAGAAATGCTTGCCTATTTAATGAACCGCGCACAGGGCACCTCGCGCAAGATGCTGGGTCCGCGCGCGGTGATTGGCGTCCCTGCGGGGATCACCAACGTCGAGATGCGCGCGGTTAAGGACGCGGCGCAGAACGCGGGCGCACGCGAGGTCTACATCGTCGAGGAGCCGATTGCTGCGGCGCTCGGCGTGCGCTTGCCGATCCGCGAGGCGGTGGGGAGCATGATCGTCGACATTGGCGGCGGCACGGTCGACATCGCGGTGCTGTCGCTGGGCGGCATTGTCCGTGCCAAAAACCTGCGGCTCGCGGGCGACAAACTCAACCAAGACATCATCAGCTATGTGCGCTCGGAGCATAAGATTTTGATAGGCGAAAAGACGGCAGAGCAGGTTAAGATGGCTATTGGCTCGGTGATCGAGCGCGACGAGCATCTTGAGGCACTTATCCGCGGTCGCGATTTAATCACGGGGCTGCCACGCGAAATTATTCTGACCGACCAAGACGTGCGCGAGGCGATTTCGCAGTCAATCGACACCTTGGTCGAGTCGGTGCGCGAGGTGCTTGAGACAACGCCGCCCGAGATTCTCTCCGATATCATGCGCTCGGGTATTACACTCGCGGGCGGGGGTGCCTTGCTCAAAGGTCTCGACGAGTTGCTCGCGCAGTGGCTCAAGGTGCCAGTCGTGGTTGCCAATGACCCGCTGACCGCGGTGGTGCGCGGTACTGGCGTTATTTTGGAAAATATCGAACTGTATCGTGATATCCTGCTAGAACATGAAGACGATTTCTCCTAATCGATCGATACGTCCCTACTCGCGTCGCGGGCGTCGCTACTCTTTTATGCTACTCCTGCTCGTGTGTGTGGCGCTGGTGGTAGGGCTGCTGGCATGGCGAGACGCCGTCTCGTCGCTGTTGTTGCGGGCGCTTGCGCCGGCAGTACATCTGCGTGACTCGCTGACTGCGAACGAGGATACACAACTGCGTGCCGAGCTTGCCTCGACCACTGCGGCACTGCTTGATCGCGACCATCTATATGCAGAAAATCTCGATTTAAAACAACGCCTCGGCCGTGACGCACACATGCAAACAATTCTCGCGGGCGTTCTGCTACGACCGCCAGGCATTCCCTACGACACGCTGGTGATTGATGCGGGTACACAGCAAGGGGTTGCCGAGGGCGACTTGGTGTCGGCGGGCGGCACGACGCTTATCGGCACGGTCGCGACGGTGTACGACACGACCGCGCGCGTTGAACTTTTTTCTGCTCCTGGCAAGACGTTTGACGCACTGCTCCTGACAAGCAATGCAACCACTGTCACTCCCGCTGATGCGAATGCGTCTTCGACCACACTTGTGCAGCACATGGGCGACCACACGATACCAGTCTCGGTACAGGGTCAGGGCGGCGGTTCTTTTGTGGCACAGGTGCCCGCGGGCGCGCACGTGTCGGTGGGCGACTCGGTGCTCTTTCCTGGAGTCGCGGGCGGCTATGCGGGTGCGGTGTCCGCGGTGTTTGCGAAAAACGGCGAGTCGTTTGAGACACTTTATCTGCATCTGCCTGTTGCTATAACTGACCTTCGGTTTGTCGAGGTGTGGGTGTCACCTGTGGTAAAGAACGAATGAAAAAACCTACCACTACGTTGCAACTGTTCGCTGTTGGTGTATGCCTCGCAGGGCTGCTTGTTTCGTGGTGGCCGCTCGCGCTACTCGGTGTGCTACTTGCTGCCTGCTGGGGGAGCGTGTGGCTCGCGTTGCTGCTTGGTGCACTGCTCGACCTGTTCTACGGCGCACCAACTGGTTGGCTGCACATTTTGCGCACTCCTTTTTTCCTGTTGGCACTAGCATGTTTGGTGCTGCGTCTACTCTTGACGCAACAGCTGCGCCCCGACCAATTCGACAGAGTGTAGGGTGAATCGGTATACTACCAGCGCATGGTACTCCGTCGTCGCAAACAACATCGTATCAGTAAAGAGATTCATCCCGATGAGATTCTTATTGACTCATCCAACTTGCCTGAGTTTGATCGCGACCAGATGGAGGGGCGCATCGAGCGTCCGTTTGGCAAGCGATCTTTTTTTGCCGCCGGAACAGTTGTTACGTTAGTACTGATACTGTTGCTCACGCGCGCGGGTGTGCTCCAGCTGGTGCGTGGTGCCTCGTATGCGAAGATGTCTGAGGATAATCAGCTGCAAGACCAAGTACTCTTTGCTGACCGTGGCGTGATCACCGACCGGAACGGCGTGTCGCTCGCGTACAATAGCCGCACAACAATATCGCAAAGTGACTCTGTAGCGTCGACCACTATGGCAACAACAGTGCAAGATTTTGCAACGAGGGTGTATGCCGACTATCGCGGGCTGGCGCATATCGTCGGCTATGCACAGCCGCCCGCACATGACTCGTACGGCATCTATTTTCGCAATACATTCGTCGGTATCGACGGTGCAGAGAAGGCGTTTGATACCGAGCTCGGTGGACACAATGGCGAGAAGCTGACTGAAACCGACGCGCATCACACCGTTGTCGCCGAGAGCGTAGTCAAGGATGCCGAGCCGGGACAAAAGATTGCATTGTCTATCGATGCGGACGTGACGCAGGGGTTATACGACGCGATAGCAACGCGGGCACAATCATCTGGATTTCAAGGCGGCGCGGGAGTGATTATGGATGTAGAGACGGGGCAGATACTTGCAATGACCAGCTACCCCGAGTATTCGCAGAATGCGCTTGAAAGTGGTGATGTGGCGGCGTTTAAATCTCTTTTTAACAACAAGCAGCAACCGTTTCTCGACCGCGCGATTGATGGTTTGTATGCGCCGGGCTCAATCGTGAAGCCAGTCGTCGGTGCTGCGGCGCTCACCGAAGGAGTGATCTCGCCTGACAAGCAGATCCTTTCGACGGGTTCGATTTCGCTCCCGAACGCGTACGACCCCGCACATCCATCCGTCTTCCACGACTGGCGCGCGAACGGTTGGGTCGATGTGCGACACGCGATTGCCGTCTCGTCCGATATCTACTTCTACGAAGTGGGTGGCGGATTTGAGGATCAGCCAGGCTTAGGGATTGATCGGCTCGACAAATATTTTAGTATGTTTGGTTTTGGTAAGGACGCGGGGTTGGGCGGCTTTAGCAGTAAGACCGGCAACATTCCAACTATTAGTTGGAAGGCGGCGACTTTTCCCAACGACCCGACCTGGCACGTGGGCGATACCTACCACACCGCGATCGGGCAGTACGGGATGCTCGTGACGCCGCTGCAAGCTGTGCGCGAAGCGTCAGCAATCGCCAACGGCGGGACATTACTCACGCCCAGTGTACTCGCTAGTAGTACCGTGCAAGGGCAAAGGGTAGCAATCTCGTCAGGTGCCCTCGAAGTTGTGCGTGAGGGGATGCGACTTGGTGTGACCGACGGTATCGCGCAGTCGGTAAAGTTTGATGCAGTGCATGTGGCAGCTAAGACGGGTACTGCGCAGGTTGGTGTACACAACGAGTTCATGAACTCGTGGATGATCGGTTTCTTCCCCTACGAGCATCCAAGGTATGCCTACGCGGTGGTGCTCGAGCGCGGCCCCGCCGGGACGCTGCTGGGTTCGCCTGCAGTTATGGGCTCGTTTCTTTTGTGGATGGTTGCGCACGAGCCGCAGTATCTGAATTAGTTAGGCATGGTATACTGTCTTTGTATTTATTAACCCCCCATCTAACCCGCTTTTCTATATGGACATTCTCTCTATCGTCGTCGCGGTTCTGGTCGTGCTGCTGTTTTTGTCGCTGCGGATTGTGAAGGAGTACGACCGCGGGGTAATCTTTTTCTTGGGGAAGGTGACTGGCGTGCGCGGCCCGGGGCTGATTATCCTCATCCCGATTTTTGAGCAGATGACCAAGGTGACGCTGCGCACGATCACGATGAACATCCCGTCGCAGAAGATTATCACCAAAGACAATGTGTCAATCGACATCGCCGCCGTGGCGTACTACAAAATCGTCGACCCGCAGAAGTCGGTCGTCGCGATCGAGAACGTCTACGACGCCGTCAACCAGATTTCGCAAACAACCGTGCGCAACATTGTGGGGCAGTTTATGCTCGACCAGCTGCTGTCGCAGACGGCTGACATCAACCAGCAGATTAAGGCAGTAATCGACACACACACCGAGCCGTGGGGCGCGCAGGTGACGGCGGTCGAGATCAAAGACATCACGCTGCCCGACAATATGCAGCGCGCGATGGCAAAAGAGGCCGAGGCAGAGCGCGAGCGCCGTGCCAAAATCGTCGCCGCCGAGGGCGAGATGCAAGCGTCGCAGAAGCTGGCAGAGGCAGCGGATATCATGGCAAAGCACCCCGTCGCGTTGCAGCTGCGTACCCTTCAAACCATGGCAGAAATCAGCGTCGAAAAGAACTCGACCATCATCTTTCCTGCACAATTCATGACCACGGTCAAAGAAGCCCTGCAGATGATTAAGGAGGCGTAGGTAACCCCTCACACCCCTTGCAGCAGCTCCCCAAACCAGTCTCGTGGATTCTGACTCCGCTTCGACATGAACACGGACAGCAGAATCGCCAACCGCTCTGCGGTCTCTTTGGAATGCGAA
Source organism: Candidatus Adlerbacteria bacterium (assembly GCA_903878285.1). Taxonomy (GTDB): domain Bacteria; phylum Patescibacteriota; class Minisyncoccia; order Phycocordibacterales; family SBAW01; genus GWA1-54-10. The sequence goes on from CAIRHB010000001.1 coordinate 28,158, forward strand.
CCAAACGA
>CAIRHB010000002.1 GCA_903878285.1 Candidatus Adlerbacteria bacterium
AACGCAAGGTATCGTTTGGTTCGCATTCCAAAGAGACCGCAGAGCGGTTGGCGATTCTGCTGTCCGTGTTCATGTCGAAGCGGAGTCAGAATCCACGAGACTGGTTTGGGGAGCTGCTGCAAGGGGTGTGAGGGGTTACGCGGCACAGTCAGTGAGCAGCGCACCAAATCTGACTGATTTGTCGTATATATTAAGATTGCAACTATGAAAAAACGACTGCTCTCAGGATTTGTGTTTGCTGCGTCTGCCATATACGTGGCGTACCAATATATGAGTGGCAACGTGTCGAGCACTGCAACAACCGTCGCGGACGCGACACAAACGGCGCAATCCCCTATCGCAACAACGGTCGACACGAGCACCAGCAGCACACAAACGACGAGCACGCCGACTCCTACGCAAACACCAACTCCTGTATCTACGCCAGTGGTGACGCCAACGCCGGTTCCTGTCGTGACAAAACCAAAAGGTCAGTATGCCGACGGCACCTACACCGGCAGCGCGGTTGATGCCTACTACGGCATGGTGCAAGTGCAGGCAGTGGTACAAAACGGCGCACTTGCGACGGTCACCTTTCTCCAGTACCCGAGCGACCGCCGCACCTCGCAGCAACTCAACAATCAGGTGATGCCAATCCTCAAGAGCGAGGCGATCAAGGCGCAGAGCGCGAACGTCAGCGGTGTCTCTGGCGCGACACACACCAGCGAGGCGTTTATCCAGTCGCTCGGCGACGCACTCGCACAAGCAAAAAACTCCTAGTATCGTATCGACACTACATATGCGAACTACTCGAACAGATATCATGGGCATGCCAATTAGCGTCGAGGTAGTTGGCGCGTCGCCAGAAACCCTCGATGCGATTTTCGAATATTTTACATCCGTCGACACGCGCTTTAGTACGTTTAAATCGGATAGCGAAATCTCGCGCATCAATCGTGGCGAGATTTCACTCGACGCCTACAGCGACGACATGCGCGAAATCTTTTCGCTTGCAGAAAAAACAAGAGATGAGACGCGCGGCTATTTTTCGATACAACGACCCGACGGCTCGATCGACCCGTCAGGTTTGGTCAAAGGATGGGCAATCCGCAATGCTGCAAGACTCGCCGAGCAGCTCGGGCACACGAACTATTTTATCGACGCGGGTGGCGATATTCAATCGCATGGCGTCGACGAGCAGGGGAGATGTTGGACCATCGGCATCCGCAACCCGTTTAATCACGCAGAGATTGTCAAGGTAGTGCAACCAAACGGAAAGGGCGTGGCAACCTCGGGCACCTACCTGCGCGGGCAGCATATCTACAACCCACACCAGCCGGGCGCGACACTCGACGATATCGTGAGCATCACGGTAATCGGCCCCGACATCTACGAGGCAGATCGCTTCGCGACGGCGGCGTTCGCGATGGGTCGCGAGGGCATCCTGTTTATCGAATCGCTCGGTGGGCACGAAGGGTACACCATCGACGCAAACAGTGTCGCAACTATGACCAGCGGGTTTGAGCAGCACGTGCTATAAAACATATTGCTATGAAACTCATCGACACCGTACTCAACAAGATCACCATGTACCGCGTCGTGCTGTACTACCTCATCCTGCTCCTCGGCGTCGCGTTTTTCTACGGCTTCATCGGCGTCCTCCCCTACGACCCGACCGCGCTCGCGTTCTCGACTGTGCTCATCCTGCTCACCTGTATGGCGACAAACTGGATCTTTGCACGCACATTCAAAGCGGCAGCAAATGTCGAGTCGACCTACATCACCGCGCTTATCCTCGCACTCATCATCACGCCAGTGACCGCGAGCAACCATGTCGGCGTCGGATTCCTGATCATAGCGTCGGTGTGGGCGATGGCATCAAAGTATATCTTCGCCATTGGCAATAAACACCTCTTTAACCCAGCGGCGTTCGCGGTCGCGCTCACTGCGCTCACAATCGGCCAGACCGCGAGCTGGTGGGTTGCGGGCAATATCCCGATGCTCCCGTTTATCCTCGTCGGCGGGCTCTTGGTGGTGCGCAAGGTGCGGCGCTTCGACCTCGTCGGCAGCTTCGCGGTCGTGGCACTCGCGACCACACTACTCACCACGCCGTCGGTGTTCACCACTGGCGACTTCATGACGCCAATCACGCAAACACTCCTCTATTCATCATTTTTCTTTCTCGCGTTCGCGATGCTCTCCGAGCCGCTCACCACGCCGCCAACCACCCCGCTGCGTGTCGCCGACGGAGCAGTGGTCGGCTTCCTCTTCGCACCAAACATCCACGTCGGCAGTTTCTACTTCACTCCCGAGATGGCGCTTTTAGTCGGCAATATCTTTTCCTATCTTGTGAGCCCTAAGGGTCGGCTCGTGCTCACCCTGGTCGGCGTCGAGCGAATGGCGAACGATGCGTACGACTTTGTTTTTTCATCCGACCGCACACTCGCCTTCCGCCCCGGGCAGTACTTGGAGTGGACGCTCGCGCACACCTACCCCGACAACCGTGGCAATCGCCGCTACTTTACCATCGCGTCCGCGCCAACGGAGAAAAATATTATCCTTGGCGTCAAGTTCTACGACCCAGCGAGCACCTTTAAACATACGCTCGCGGCAATGAAGCCGGGCGACACGCTCACCGCCTCACATCTCTCGGGCGGGTTTGTGCTGCCAAAGAATAAGACAAAAAAACTCGTGTTCATCGCGGGCGGTATCGGCGTCACTCCGTTTCGCAGCATGATCCACTACCTGCTCGACCGCCACGAGCGGCGCGACATCATTGTGCTCTACTCTAACAAGACTGCCGCCGATATCGCCTACAAAGATGTCTTCGATCGCGCGCAAGCAGAGCTCGGTATCAAGACGGTGTATGCGCTCAGTGCTGAGAAACAGCCGCTGCTAGGGATGTTTAACGGCACCATCGACGCAAAGTTGATCGCGCAGCAAGTGCCCGACTTCCGCGAGCGCACCTTCTATATCTCGGGCCCGCGTGTGATGGTTGATGCGTTCACCACCACCCTCACCCAGATGGGCGTCTCGCGCTTTCACATCAAGAGCGACTTCTTCCCCGGGTTTGCGTAGAAACTAAAAACGACGTTCGAGATACAACTTGATAAAATATTTACCTTTCTTTGTTAGCTGTACAATATTTCGCGTACCATTCACATACTCCACAAGCCCATCGGAGTGTGCATACGCCAAATTTGCAGGCGTTATATTCCTACCAACTGTCCGATCGAAATCATCAGATATTTCGATAACACCATTGTGCTCATACACAAGAGAATAGAGTTCCTTAAATCCCTCGTGCAGCTTTCGATTCTTCTTGAGTTCATTAAATTGTTGCTCCCACAAAATCTCTGGGCTTTCAACAGCCGCTATTTTTTCTTGTTTAGCTTTAGATTTTTTTCCTCTCGTTTCTCTTTCTGTGTCTCCTGCAACTCAATGATCTTCAACTCTATCTGATTTTTAATGCTCTTTCGATAAAAGATTCTCGTTCCATAAGGGAAAATCCAGAAGAAAAGTATGGTTAGCAAAAGAGGAAAGACCAACGAATGCGCAACAAACTCAACACTAAGCGGATTTGGAAACAGCGAGTTTAGATATTCACTGCGCAAAAGTCCTGTCTTTTTATATAAAATCTCCTGATCTACGAAGAAAGCATCGTACAGCAAACGCCAGTTAAACAGTAGCCATGCGACTACAAAATAACCATAGAAAGGAGAGGTTATACGCTCATTTAAAGCAATCTCAGCTGAGTCAAGAAATTCGTTGCTGGCCCCAAGAACGCTTTTGATATTCTCCCAAGTATCCTTGAGGATGCCAGGATTATAGTCGGTCGTGTCTTTATATGCAAAATTGGTTCCACAGCGTTGCAAGCATTCAGGTACCTATGCTATACTTTGGGTACAAATGGCCACGAGGCCCCCGAGAAACCCCGCTTCGGCGGGGTTTCGACCTTTCTACGAGACGCACGGGAAGAAACGTTGCACCGCAGAAACTATTTCTGCAAACTGACCTTTTGGCAACTTAAACATGAGACGCTGCAGACGTTTACTACTGATAAGCCGCAACTGCGACAAAATAACCACCGAACCTGTTTCTCCAGATGTTATCCGATAGTGATACATATTGTCTTTGTCCGAACTCGTGAGCGGCAACACCCACAGCACATGCCGATTGAATTTCTTTATCACTAACACGGGGCGCTCAAAGAGCTCGTGCTTTCCATCTTGCTCAAATCCTACATTTACTCCCAACGAACACCACCAGACCTCACGCTCGTGAAAGAACTTATCTCCTCCGTTTGCATGTATATGCTGTTTTACTCCATTCCAAGTATCAAAATCTTTTTCCATTGCATACATACTACTCTTAGTTTGGAAACACTTGCACATGCGCCGTGTGTACAACTTGTAGTATGATAGAGAACACCATGCTGCGCGGAGTTGATGGACAGTTTGATTGGAAGGGATGCTCTGCCGCACTGACGTATGTCGGCGTGGTCGCGCTGCTCGTGGTTGGTGCCAAGTTTGGCGTCGCGTATGCAACTGATACACTCTACCCCTCTGCCGACGCATCACTCGCCGCTGATGCTGCAGGCGGTGACGGATCATCTAGCGCAGGCACACATGCAGATGCTGCAAATAGCGCAAACACTATTGGAGGCAACGCGGGAACCACGACGCCAAACCCTGACACACTCTCGACCACGACGCCCGAGCGTGTGATCAACGCGCTCACCATTGCGCAGGCGGTGCCCGCGACGGGCAAGTTTATCGCCGCCGACTTGGTCAACATGGAGCTGTATCTCTACCAAGACGGCACGACAACCGCCGCGTATCCAATCCTCAGCAAAGGTCGCCCCGGCACTTCGTGGGAGACGCCGAGCGGCATGTATGCCGTGCAGAGCAAAGAGGCAACACACTTCTCGACCATCGGGCACGTCTACATGCCCTACAGTATGCAGTTTTATGGCAACTATTTTATCCACGGCTGGACCTACTACCCCGACGGCACGCCGGTCGCCGCGACCTTCTCGGGCGGATGCATCAAGCTCGCGACGACGGATGCCGAAAAGGTTTACGCGTTCGCCGACGTTGGCACCAAAGTCTTTGTCTATGACTCCAAGCAAGCGACGCCGCCACCCGCGCTGTCGCTCGCGAGCAACCCCGTGCCAGCAATCGACGCTGCGTCCTACCTCGTCGCCGACATCGACACCGGCGATGTGTATACCTCGCAGTTCCCCGATATGCCTCTACCAATCGCCTCGGTGACCAAACTGATGACCGCGCTTGTCGCAAACGAAATCATCAGCCTCGATAAAAAAGTGACGATTGAAGATGGCATGCTCAAAACGCCGCGTGTCGCCTCGAGCACCGCGCCCGAGACCTTCCTCGTCGATGATCTCTTCTACCCACTCCTGATGCAGTCCAACAATGCGATCGCTGATGCGCTCGCCTCCTACTATGGCACACGCGGGTTCGTCGGCTGGATGAACACCACCGCCCGCGCACTCGACATGACCTCGACCACCTTTGCCGATGCGAGCGGCGTCTCGGCGAGCAATGTCTCGACGTCCGAAGACCTCTTCCGCCTCGCGACGTATCTGGAAAATAAAAAATCGTTTGTATTAAAAATCACCCACACCAAAAGTAAGACGATTACGGCGAGCGACGGCACGAGCTACACTGTCTATAACGTCAACGCGCCTGCGACCGATGCGGCGTTCGACGGCGGCAAGGTCGGGCACACCACCGCCGCGGAGGACACGATGCTCTCTGTCCTGTCGATCACCGTTGGTGGCACCGAGCGACACATCGCGATTATCGTCCTTGGCTCAACGAACCAGAAAGTTGATACCGACCATCTCGCCACCTGGATCACCGCAGCTGCCACCGCAGGCGCTACCTCCCAAACCGCCTGCGCCTCCTGCGCCCTCCCGCAGTATAGAAAGATCCAGCTGTAGTCGCCTACATTGTTACTGCAACCGTGTGCCCAGCAGGTAGACGCGGGCGAGAAATTGGGCTCGTTTCTCTGTCGTCGACGAGCGGATGGGGCCGAGGTACGTGACGCACGTCGGGGCAATGCCACAAAAGGCGAGTACGCGACTCTTAAGTTGATTAACGCTCGGCGCCCCGAAGAGAAATCGGTAGACAAACGGCGGCGTATCCAGCGTCGTGATGATGTGCGCTGTCCGCCCCTTCAACAACTTCAATGGGAAAGGGCTCTTGCCTGTGTAGCGGAAGGCAAACCCCGCAGAAAAGACCATATCAACAAAACACTTTAGCAGCGCTGGCATACCCGCCCACCACACCGGGTGCACAAACACGATATGCTCTGCCCATGCGATATCCTCGCGCGCATGCAAAATATCCTCGCCGACGGGCTGCTTGGTAAAGTGCTCGTAGCGCAGGTAGCGCTCGATCGGCAGATCTGTGACGACGATCTCGCGCACCTCGGCACCCGCCTCGAGCGCACCTCGCTTGTACTCGCCCACCAACGCCGCAGTAAAACTATCCTTCTTGGGATGTCCGTTAATGAGTACAATTTTCTTCATAATTTAGTATACAATTACTCCCAACCCAAATCCTTCAAGGATCTTACATTCCTATTATTTCTCTCATTTTCAGAAGTAAGACCAGTCAAAATAGTGTATCCGTGATTATCAGAACTACCTACGTCTTCAAATGTCTTTTTATCAACAAAGTAAACTTGGACACCGTTTTCGATCATTGCATCGAGCGCAGAAGCATATCGAACTTCAGACAATGGTTTTACCGATTTTCGACTTGTCCATTCTTTATCACCCATTCCTTTGTGAGGGTCATACTCAAAGGTGTCACTTGGGAAAGCGTACATTGAACCTCCTTTGTCGTTTTTTATAAATTCTTCCCTGTCTGAATTAATAACGACGACTGGTATATCTCCATAAAATCCTATGTGCATCCAATGATCCCCATGCCCCTCGACAAGAAAAGCGGAAGCAAAAGCTTTGTTGGGGGTGGAAAAAATTACAGCACCTTCGCCCTCATCTCGATAATTTCCCTTATTCGGAACAAACTCTGCGATACCAGCAGTTCTAGAAGCATGGTACAAAAATTCTGGTTTTTTCTTTTTCTCTTTGCTCGTTAGTCTTTCGAAGTTTTCCATACATCTTTTATTGTTTGAACGCTCTTCAAAACCATTGGCGGGCTACTCGGGATTCAACTGAATGGTGCAAGACCCCGTAAGGATATTCTAGCGCGAAAAGCACCACACCGCTAAGGCTCTCGGGTCGGGGCTCTAGTTTTTGAAATGAGACAAATGAGACACTTTTTCGCGTTTTTTTTGGAAGTGTCCCAAAACACCAAAATGTTCATATTTTACTTATCCACAGGTTTAGTCTCTTGCAAAAAAACCGCTTTCGTCTATGGTAGGTATAGGGTCATTGCAAACGTATTGGGCTTCAGCCACCCATTTGTTTATTTTGAACGTAAATGCTTAGAACTTAGGACTGTGTCGTCACCCAGACGATATTGAAGATTAGAGCAGCGAACCAAAATAATACCGAATCACTCCGCATGGCGGGATGGTTTTGTGTTATTTCGGCTCGCCCCAAAAACGAAAGAAGCACAACCACCCTACACATGGGTGGTTTGTTGCATAGCGACCCTGCCATTACAAGGTAGGAACTAGAGTATGGAAACACAAAAAAGTTTGAAGATCGAGTATGTAGCAGTGGATGTTCTTCGTGCGGCAGACTACAACCCGCGCAAGTGGGACAAAGAGGCGGCGCAACACCTCCGTGAGAGTATCACTCGTTTTGGCGTGGTAGACCCACTACTGGTGAATAGTGCGCTTGAGCGAAAAAACATTGTCATCGGTGGACACTTCCGTCTATGCGTACTTAAAGAGATGGGCGTGACTGAAGTGCCCGTGGTGTATGTGTCTGTTCCTGATATAGAACGAGAAAAAGAACTCAACATACGTCTCAATCGAAACGTCGGCGAATTCGACTGGGATTTGCTCGCCACCTTCGACGAGGCATTTCTGTCAGATGTCGGATTCTCCAGCGAGGAGCTTGACGGCATATTTGCCCCCGATGAGCAGGAGGAAGTATTTGACCTTAAGAAAGAATTGGACAAGCTCAAAATTGATTCGATCGATATACAAAAGGGAGACATGTATCAGCTTGGACAGCATCGCCTCATGTGCGGCGATAGCACCATCGAGTCGGATATGTTGACACTTATGGGCGACGAGAGAGCAGACATGTGCTTCACGGATCCGCCGTACATACTCGACTACTTACACGGCAAGACACGCCATGGCGAGGCAACCACTGGATTCGGCGCAAAGAAGAACCGTCGGTATCTTGAGACAGAATCCCTGCCTAATGATTTCAGTGACCTGTGGATGGCAAATATCGCCAAGGTACAAAAGGCAGACTTTTCCATCATTATATTCGAGCACCCAAAGAATCTGCGCACCATCTGGAACGCAGTGGAGAAACATTGGAAATACCGCAACACTATTGTCTGGCATGTGCCCAATCGCGTACAGGGATTCTCCTCAAAGTACAAGTTCTTCAACAAGCACGATATAGCCCTCGTGGGTACTACTCCAGAGTTTGAGCTGCCAAACACTGCACCAGAAGATGACGCGCTCTTTCAAACAGAGTACGAGAACGCGCTATTTGCCACGGCAGGCAAACCGCAGTGGGAGGGCTATGAGAAAGGCAAGAAGTATCAACCGACCGATTTTATCGAGCACGTGGCCGCAGACGAGAAATCATCGGGTCAAGGCATTATCTTTGGCACGAAACCCCTTGAGCTCCTGATACCATACATAAAAGTGCTTACCAAACGCGGCAATCTCATTGTTGAACCGTTTGGCGGTAGCGGCTCTACCCTGATTGCCGCGCACAAAATGGATCGGCGGTGCTTCTTGATGGAGAAATCTCCTGTGTATGCAGAGGTTATTAAGAATCGCTGGGAGACACTCACTGGGCAAAAAGCACATAAGATATGACATGGCAGCAACACCCAATACACCAACCATACTCGATGAGCAACAACGGGAACAAAAGACTCTGATTATAGAGACGCTCAAAGTAAAACCAGTAGTCCAGACCGCATGCATAAAAGCGGGCATTGTTCGAGCTACCTACTACCGATGGATGAAAACGGATCGTGCGTTTGCAAAAGATGTTTGTGGTGCAATTAAAGAAGGTAATGACTTGATTAACGATATGGCAGAATCAAAATTGTTCGATGGGATTAAGGAGGGCAAGATGAGCGCGATACGGTACCGGCTGGATCACAAGCATCCAAAGTACAAAAAGAAGCTCGTGCAAAAACGAAAGCGCAAAGACCCGCCGCAGAAAAAGATGGTGATATTGATTAAAGAGTAAAATACTATCCCCAAACGAATATATCTTCGAGCATGATTCAATTGTTTGGAGTGAGTTCTTGAATGAAGAATCGTCCAAATTCTCTATTTAGATTCGTCATCCAGTCAGCGGCTTCTATGTTTTGATCCAATTCCCTAAACTTACGACTATCATAATCTTTTTGAAAGTGGAAGGCGCCGTTTCTGTACATTTTTAAGGAATGGATGTTTTCTTCTTCTAGAAGCAATGAGTCGATATTCGCATCATTTAACTTTAATTCTTGCCATCCCTCTATAACTGTATACAAAAGCGCATACCATAAAGACATGTACATGAATGTCTCAATATCGTACTTTACCTCATCAATATTATCCTTATTCGCTAAGAGGTCGAAAAAATGCTTGCGCATCTTATTCGCCCAGAAATAATATCGGTGCAAGGATACAAGTGATTCCCTATTCTTCGACATCTAGAGATTGTTCCCTGAAGCGACACCGTACTGGGCTGTTATTAGCTTATGAAACTCGGAGAGAGTGCTGCATTTTGTGCTACTTACATAGCACACACCCACACTGTCCCCAGCGTTATACATAGCATAGATGTCTGAAGTGTTTACATCCCAGACAGTTTCTTCATAGTTGTAACCCTCGTAGTTTGCTTTGTTTGGTACTTGTTGATACACATCTATGTAACATTTCTCTTTTTCAGGATTATAATAGTTTGCATAAAAGGAAATGGCAGATGGTTTTTCTATACTTTGAGGAAAGAACTTAGCCGCAGCGTCGGCGCATTTTTGTTGCAGGGCAAAATAGTTTACTTGTTCTTGTGTAACAGATGTTGCTACAACTAACTTAGAGATTCTATATTGCTGATACAAAACAATACCAACAAGCAGGAAGGTAATTATCCCCAAAAACAGAACAGATTTATTTTTCATACGCACTCTACTAGGATTTAGTGCGACGGAGTAAGCCTCTGGGCGACCAAAGAACTCCTGGCCATCGCGACCCGACCTTTCGGCCGAGCCCATACCCGTTTCCAGATATGACCTAGTAGAGTGACTCTGACCAGGAGTCCTTTAATCTCTACTAGGATTTGCAACCATACCTTGGGGATTTTAAGACCCAAGGGTTAGGCCGGCTTTTATTAAGTTGTACACAACCATGATAGCGCTTTTAGGGCTATCGTCCAAGTACTTTAACTTACTTCTGGAGAATTGCGAAGAGGTAACCAACAGGTCTTTTTTGATCGCTTAAGTTACCAACATCTTGGGTGCTCGGGACGCTCTGGACTCCTGAGGCAGTCTGCGTCATTCCTTGTGGTGTATGACCAACACAACACAAGTGCCAGCGGGGACACTGGCTCGGGCGGCGCAAGTCCCAATACCAGTAAAGTATTGTTTGTATGCTCGCAAGAGCACAGAGTCCGAGGAGCGGCAGGTGCTCTCCATCGACTCGCAAATCAAGGAGATGCTTCAGCTCGCCGAGCGTGAAGGACTCCAGATTGTCGCTATGAAACGCGAGTCGCACTCGGCGAAGGAGACGGGTCAGCGTCCCATATTCAACGAGATTGTCGAGGAGATAAAGGGCGGCAAATACAACGGCATCCTCACTTGGGCACCCGACCGCATCAGCCGCAATGCAGGCGACCTCGGCAAGATAGTAGATCTCATGGACGCGGGTGGATTACAAGAGATACGCACCTACAGCCAAAGCTTCCGCAATAATCCGAACGAGAAGTTTTTACTGATGATACTCGGGAGCCAAGCAAAGCTCGAGAACGACAATCGCGGTATTAATGTAAAACGTGGTCTGCGCACCAGAGTGGAGATGGGGCTGTGGCCGACGACCCCACCGACTGGCTACCTGACACAGAAGAATATGGAGAAAAAATGTCAGGTTATCATCGACCCAGAGCGTAGCCCCATCGTGCGTAAGATGTTCGAGAAAATGGCGTATGAACATTGGTCGGGGCGCAAGATACATCACTGGCTCAAGTTCGAGCTGAACTTCAAGACGGTGGGTAACAAAAATCTCGCGCTCAGCAACATCTTCCGAACGCTACAGAACCCCTTCTACTACGGAGTATTCGAGTACCCGAAAGCATCTGGAAACTGGTATACCGGCAAGCATGAACCACTGATAACCAAGGAGCTGTTCGAGCTTGTACAGACACAACTCAAGCGGGACAACATCACCCGACAAAGCCACGAGTTCGCTTTCACCAAACTCATTGTCTGCGGCAAGTGTGGATCATGCGTGAGTGCCGAGGAAAAGTACAAACCGCGCAAGGATGGGACCACGATACGATACGTCTACTACGGATGTGGCAGATCAAAAGACCATCACTGCAAAGGTAACAAATACTTGCGCGAGGAAGATCTGGTCGAGCAACTGCTTGGCGTGCTTGATCAAATCGACCTCAACGTGCTCGGTGTACAGATAAAGTTCAAAGATGAGCTCAAGCGGCACAACAAATTCCAGCGCACGGTACTGGGACTATCAAACCCATCTGCCGAGCACGAAGATATCGACCTCAAGACCTATGCCAAATACATTCTCAAGGAGGGTACCATGGAGGAAAAGCGTGAACTGATGGGGTGCTTCAAGACAAAGCTCAAGATCACAGAGGGTGTTGTAACTATCGGCTAGGGTTGTGCGTACTAAACCAATCCTAACTTCTCAAATGGATAATGTTTCTCGTCTGGCGTCGACATTACCTCAATCGTCGATTTACCAGATCTTTTCAGACGAAGCACCCGCCGTTTTGGATGCCTCAGACACTCTTGCGCGAGATCAAAAGTTGCAACAAGATCAACGGTCGGATAGATTTGCGCCATTGAGTACATCTCTTTTGCAGGATCGGATTTGCCAATTATTATTATCGGAGCATGAGTTGCCAGATTTTTCTCAGCGAGCGCTTTCTGCAGTTCTGCATATGGCGGCACCAAAATCGGCCTATGCACGTGGCATAAAATAGTCGTTTGATCGTCATATGATTTCTTGCGAGCAAGCTTAGTATTCATCAGAAAGTCGATCAGATTGGTTTCAGAAGTATGTTCGTCGAATGTTACAACTTCGACATCTTGAACCGCAAAATCGTTGTCTCGAATCTTCTTCTCGTAGCAGCCGGTCCGCACATCAGGGCTTCCTTCATCGTCGCTGACGAGCTGCATCCAGAATTCTCTGTTGAGAGTTTTCATGATGCCCATAAGTGAAATAGCTACAATATAGCATTCAGCCGCTTTTCGGTAGATTTCGCTGCCGGGTACTATTTTGCGTTGTCGCTCCAACTCTCTGAAGTGATGGATGACGTTTAATGGCGGGAACCAAAGGTTGTCAGCGAGAAATATCATACACGCTAATAATAAGCTCTCGGGTCTGTCCGATACAAAAGTCTGCGGGCGGGCCGTCTTGAGCTAGAACCGTGGTCGGTCAAGCCCTGTTTGACGGAATAGCTACATTTTACACTATTGAAACGACGCATCTCGAGCGCTATGCCTTTCGCCACTGATCAGGTTTTCCTTTGTTTGTATGACGAACGCGCTCTACATCCGGGCGCACGTCCGGAAACATCTTTTGTGCTTTTGCAATTGCCTTCGCTTGCGTAGGCGCAGTCGCAGAAGCTCGTTTTGAATGCTCCTGGCGAACGGCATAATCGCCCTCGGGCCGCTTCTCTATGTAGATATCTGGTCCTTTCTTCTTACCCATACCCTAAGTGTATCAAATAGTGACAAAAGTGACACGGGAATGAGAATGGGTTGTGTCACTTTGTCGATTCAACTTAAAAATTCCTCTGGAACCGGATTTGTCATAAAGAATGTGTACGGCGCCCATTTCGCACGGGCAGGCTTGATCTCTTGGAACTGTTTATTACCAACCCGTTGGTATGAACTAAGAATCTTTTTCGACTTAAGATTCCCATATATATAATTATTTGAGAATCCCATGGTGTTGGAATTGATGTAATCGATTTTCTTCTCCGATGTGATCTCAAATTTTGATTTCGAGAGCGGGAGGTCCCGCAACAATAGACCTATTCTGGGGCTGAGAGGAAGAAATATTGTGCCGTTTCCTAATCCGGCGTTATATATTGGAGGAATATAGGTCGGACGGTAAATCGATATCGGATTATCTGACGTAACGAACACTTTCCAAGTCGGGTTGATTACGAGGTGCCAGTGCTTACTCCTGTAATACCCGTCTGCAAGCTCCATCGAGAGCTCAATACCCTGAGCCAGAAAGAATGCTCGCGCCTCTTTAAATTCGACAGAATATTCTTTATTTAGGACGAATTGTCGATGCTCTTCCAACTCTTTTGCGTTCAAGATTATGCCAGCTTCTTCGCTTTGTTTCTTAAAAACACTTTTATCCATGGCATTCATGGCCATGAATTCTTTCATACCCTCGGCGCGAATAGCTTCCATTGCTTTCACAAAGCCCGGCGTTCTAACTGCAAGCAATGCAATGAACACGGCGATCATCTGCTTTTGATCATCGTCGCAATTTATTTCCTCGGTACGAATAATATCTTTAATCGCTGCGCCGACCTTTCCCTCAATCATGGTGTGAAATTCATCAATATCTCTACTCGTCGTTGAATCCTTTTTGTTCGTGAAAGTATAAAAATCTTTCTCGGCAGCAATATCTTTAATGGCTGCTGGCACAATACTTTCTTGTGAATACTGAAAGATGTGGGGAGTGTAAGGGTTTTTATCAGACGAGAATGCATCCAAGTAGAATTGTGGTACGTAGTGGTCCTTTGGTTTTCCTGCCATAGCGCTTTTTATAATACCCCTATGTGCAAGAATGGCGAGTTGACTTAAGAACGTAGGTTAGATTCTGAGACTCGCCGACCGCCCCTGTACTGCCTTTTGACGCTATTTATTAAATAGCCCAGCGATCGGCAAGTCTCAAAACCCATTAATCGCCTCAACTCTCTGTCTATTTAGATACTTAATAATGTCGTTTTTATCGAAACGGACACTACCCCCAACCTTAATGAATGGGAGCTGTCGCCCTTGCTGCAGGCGTCGCACTGATGTCGGAGATACCTTTAAAAACTCAGCGACCTCGTTTATGGTCAATAGTTCTAGCATAAAAGATAGGGTTATTTAGCGTACACGCACAGCCCATCAATAATGGGCTTTATTACGGCGTAAATCTGCCACACAAAAAGACTAACGAGCAATCCATATGTCACGATGACAAGCCATGAATGCTTATTGCCGTTAATCTCCTTGAAAACGCCGACCATCCCTTTTTGTCTCCATTCTTCTTTTGCACGCTTATCACCGAACAGCTCTCGAAAAAGCGAATAGCCGAATTGCGAAACAACATAAATCAGCCCGAATCCAACTAATGTCATAAGCGAAGCGTCGGCGGTTTGATGCTCTTTGGGGAGCGAGCAGTAAGCTTGGCCAATGAAAATTATGAGGCTCAAACCAACGCTTGCTGCCAGAAGAGAGCGAAACACGACGTACCCTGCAACGAACCACAAGATGCTAAAGAATACACCATAGACGATAATGAGTACGACCGGACCAACGGTTGCAAAATACGAAGAGTGAATGAGGAACCATGAAGTCAGTGACACACCACCTAAGAAAATAAGAAACGACTTCAGATCCTTCCTTTGTACCCCAAGTTTATCGAGCAATTTGTGAAAGGTGTTCATAAATGAAATTGAAAGAGTAAGCTTGAGATTTTTATTTTCCAATTTTAATTTGCGGCAGCAATTCCGCAGTAAGATCTGCCGCCTCTTCTATCGATATTTTGTCCCCGAGCGTAACAATCTCCACGCTAATGCGGAAAACGATTTTTGCGGTCCCGAGCGCGGCGAGTATTTTGTCCTTGTTTGTCATATACTCTGCATTTTGCTCATTCACACCCTTTTCGCGCCCCTTGATATTAGTGGCGAAGCCAAACTTACCGGGCAAAAACTCTTCCGCGTTTATATACCGTCCATCGGGGGCATTGATGCCGTCATGAAAGATATGCGATTGATAGCCCTCGGGCAGCTCAAGCGATAGCCGTATGTCGCGTACCAGTATTTTTCTGCTTGATAGATTTTTGATAATGACCGGGATCATGAGGGTAAAACTTTCGGCCAGTCCTTCACGCGTCGTCACGATTTTACTAAAGCCTACTTTCTCAATCTCAATCTTTGGTAGGTCTGAACGCACTTCCATAGCGCCACGGGTGGAAACGATTTTCTTCCCACCAGGCAGTGTTACTGTGGTTTCAATATGCGGTACGATATCCGTTGGCTCCGATCTCCCATCTTCAAGTCTTAGGGAGCCATTTTCTTTATCAACGATGACATGAGCTTTATCACCGCTGCCGTCGCGCTTGCCGATGAGTAGGTGTTCATCGTGTCCTTGCGAGCGGGACTCGATAAAAATATTTTCATTTTTGTACCTGCTTTTTACCGTCTTGCCGCGCGCCGGTGTTTCCGCTTGTGAGCGCATAAATGACTCAACGCGATCCCTGTGGCGCAATTCTAGTTCTTGCGACGCGCGGTTGTATAAGCTACCGGGCACGTTTGAATTATCATTTCGACGCACAATTTCTCGCAGCTCCTCGTCGGTTCTTTTTGTAAGATCGCTGTAATCTTGAACTTCAAACTGGGCAAAATACTTTGCCACTCGATCTGGGGTCGAAGAAAAACCTTCGTGATAAATATCCTGCCCCTCGTTTTCGATTAAAAGGAAACCTTCCGCTTTCAGATGATGCAAAAAACCCTTTATGTGTTCTATCTCCTCATTTTGGAGGTTGGGTCGTATAGGCGTAACCAAAAGTTCAGCGATGCGGTGAACCTTCATAAAGCCGCTTCGTGCTCTAAAAAACTCCATTATTTGCTTCTTATTCGGGTACACCAGTTCCATACCCGCAATCCTAGCAAAAAAGCAGCTTTATTTCCTCTTTCGCTTTTTACTGTCTCGTAACCTCTTTATATGCTCCTGACGCGTGCGTCTTTCCTCCCACTTCTTCTTTTTCTCCTCTTCTCGCGCTTTCATCTCCTCGGGTGGCACCACGCGCATGTAGTCCATGATCTTATAGCCCTTGAGGACTTTGAACGGATCTCGGTGCTGATACCACTTTCCTCCGCCCTTGGTCTCCAACAACTTTTTTGGAGGCAGGAATCCTTTGTTGTCCTCGACCAAGAATAGTTCGGTGTGCACACCTTTCCCATAGTGGCTCACGGTTCGCGCCTTGAGTATGCCCATACGCATCCATTTGCCGACCGTCGGCCCTTTAAGATTGAAATTAGAGTCGAGGTCATACCTGCTGTACCAAATGTTTTTATCCTTCGCTAGTATGGCGGGAATCTCGCCCTCATCAATCGCTTTCTGACATACAAGACACTTGACACCGTATTTGTCGTACCAATTGTCGCCGCTCTGCGTATGCTGGCCGCATATCGCGCACGTATAACTGCCATCAAGATGAAAACCTTTGGGATTTGCCTTGAGTTTCTCGTCCCGCGCCTTATCTTTCTCTTTGATTTCCTCCATGAGCTTTCCCATTCGTTCCATACCGCTCTTCATCTCATAGTACTTTTGACCCTCTTCTTCGGTAAGGCAGAAGCGGTCGCGGTCCGCAGCAAAGTTTTGATCAATACCCTCATCTTTCTTATGCGTCCATTCATACTCCTCGGTGTTCGCATAGCCGCACTTAACGCACGTCGTAGTCGTAACCGATCGCTTGTCGTCGTCCTCTATCTTCTTCTCAACCGGGCTGCGGCAATTCGGGCATAGCTCTGGCTTTGGCCGCCACTCTTCGCCGTTCGAGAAGAATGCGCGGCGCGGCATACAGTTGTTCGTGCAGTCGTACATAACAAAAGGCGCTCGGGCATATCTTTGCCGGATTCATACCAGAGCGTTTTGAATGTCGGCTTTACTAAGTTTCGGCACGCAAGACAGCGGATACCCTCGGGGGCCTGCGCGGATTCGATCAGGTCGTCGAGTTTCTGGTCCCGATCCATCCACTCGCGGATTGTATTTTCTTTCTTGAGATATCGCTCACCAGTCTCCATTCGCAGATACCATTCTTTAGCACCATCGATGGCTCGTTTCGCTTCCTCTTTACTCAAACCTTTTGGCTTTTTGGGCAAATCATCTACTCCTTTCGCTTTAAAAGATTGTTCTGTCCTACGACACATCTCCACCGTGCCTCGATCATACAGGTCGGAGTAATAGAGGTGCGGCTTGAGATGCGGCTCGCTCATACCATAAATAATATTCAGAAAATCAGTCTTCGTAAATATGTCAGAAACGGCTGTATACTTCATGTATGGCAGAGATAGAACGCATATACATAAAAGACCTGACCCTCCATTCGAGGGAGTCTCGCCCGACTACCAAATTCTCAAAGGTTGCCGAAAAAGGCCGTATGTATCGGCCTATCGGCATTAGCCAGACCAAGGAAGTCGCCCCGACAGGTTTTTTACACCTCTTCGATTTCGAATTACCACAAGACCTAAAAGAGAGGGTTGATCGGGGTGAAGTCGAAATCATGATGCCCGAGGACGGAGTGAATATATACCTTGGGGATGATGCCCAAGAAAAGCTCACCCAATTGAACGCCCAAGCTCGTCGCGAACTTATCCACCGCAGCCGCGGCAAGGATTGGCACGCGGAGTAGAACGGCGTACAATGAACGCACAACTGAATATTACTGGTGGTGCCTCGCAACTTGTTGCCACGCCCACTTCGTAGAGAAAGCCTTTGAGAATCACCCGTTGATTCCCTGAGACTTCCCCGCGAAGTGGGCTTTCTCGTTATTTATCAAGTAACGAAGAAAATTATGGACAAGGAAAATATTGCGATTGTGTACGTACCCATTACTAACCTCAAGCCAGCCACCTACAATCCACGCAAGATCTCCAAGGAGGCAATGGAGCAGCTGAAAGAGAGTATCAAGCGATACTCAATGGTTGATCCCATAATCGCGAATTCTGCGCCCAAGCGTAAGGACATTGTTATTGGCGGACACATGCGTCTGCGTGCCGCAAAAGCACTCGGGCATAAAATCATTCCTGTGGTGTATGTAGATATTCCTAACCTCAAGAAAGAGCAGGAATTGAACCTGCGTCTTAATCGCTCAACGGGAGAATGGGATTTCGAGAAGTTGAAGTTTTTTGACTCTGACTTTCTCACCGACATCGGCTTTAACGATTCTGACTTGGCCGACATATGGAAAGAAAATCTCGAAGCTGAAAATGACGATTTCGACACCGATGCCGAACTCGCCAAAATCAAGAAGCCAAAAACAAAACTCGGTGACTTGATTGCCCTCGGTGACCACCGCCTCATCTGCGGTGATTCAACCAATCCCGCAGTACTCAAGAAACTGCTTGGCAAGGATCGCGCCTCGATGATATATAGCGACCCTGTCTACAATATCCAGATTGATTACAACGGCGGTATCGGGGGTAAGCAGAATTACGGTGGCAATGTAAACGATCACCGCACCTACGACGAGTACAAGGAATTCCTCAAGAAAAGCCTCGTAGCCGCTCTTGCAGTATCAAAGCCCGATACGCACGTTTTCTATTGGAGCGATGAGACATACATCGGCCTTATACAAGAGCTGTACCGCGACCTCGGCATTCAGAATAAGCGCGTATGTCTGTGGCTAAAAAATTCGCAAAACCCTGTACCATCCGTCGCGTTCAACAAATGCTACGAGCCATGTACATATGGCGTACGCGGAAAGCCATATATCTCTAAACACATTCTCAATCTCAATGAGGTGCTGAACAAGGAACTCACAACTGGCAATAATCTCATTCAAGAAACCTTGTATCATCTCGACCTGTGGATGGTTAAACGACTCTCGGGCAAGGACTACGAACACGCAACATCGAAGCCACCAAAGCTCCATGAAAAAGCGATACGCCGTTGCACCAAACCTAACGATATTATCCTCGACAGCTTTTCTGGCAGTGCTTCAACAATGATTGCTGCCGATCAACTCAAACGCCGCGCCTACTTGGTCGAACTGGAACCGCGCTTCTGCGACCTGGCTATTAAGCGATACGAGAAGCTCACGGGAAAGAAAGCTCGCGTAATCTCCAACGGCTTATGAAGAAAAATAAAGTAAAAGATGCGTTCCTTATGGAACTGCGAAAAATTCCGATTGTCCAAGTTGCCTGTGAAAAGGTCGGCGTGTCCCGCAATAGTGTCTACCGTTGGCGCACGGAGGATGAGGAATTTCGTAAAGAAATGGAAACGGCGCTCACGGAGGGCGAAGCGTTAGTAAATGATATGAGCGAAAGCCAATTACTCAGTCTTATTCGTGAAAAAAATTGGTCGGCAATTAGTTTCTGGCTACGACATCGCAACCCAAAGTTTAAGGAACGCGTAGAGATTACCGCGAAAATCGAGAAATCAAACGAGCCACTCACTCCCCAACAAGAGGCCGATATCAAGTTGGCGATGCAACTTGGACTACCGCAACAAACATATGGAGAAACTAAAAGCACTGACCAGTGATGAAGAGCGAATCATCGAGCAGATGATTCGTGACAGGAACTTCCGCATAGCAATGGTGACCAAAAGCCATTTCTGGTTCTTTCACTATTACTTTGGCAAGGACTATGTGAAATACCGCACCGCCGACTTCCATAAGGAAATATTCCAACTCACTGAAAATCCCGATCTACAGAACATCGTCATTACCGCTTTCCGAGGTAGTGGCAAAAGTACGATAGTAACCCTCTCGTATGTAATTTGGTCGATCCTCGGCGAACAGCAGAAAAAGTACCCCATTATCCTCGGGCAGACCCAACTCAAGGCACAGGCGCACCTACAGGCTATCAAGCGTGAACTGGAGCATAACGAGGCTCTGAGAGCCGACCTAGGGCCGTTTCGCGAGGAGAATAACCAGTGGGGTGCGCTTTCCCTCATCCTCCCTCAATACGGAGCCAAGATATCTACGGGGTCGGTGGAGCAGAGCATACGAGGTATGCGTCACTATCAGCACCGCCCCGACCTCATCATCTGTGACGACATCGAGGATCCCGATTCGGTGCGTACTCAAGAGAACCGCGACAAGCTGTTTGACTGGCTCACGGGCGATGTACTTCCTGCGGGAGACAAAGGTACGCGCATGATGTTCATTGGCACACCACTTCACGAGGACTCACTGCTTCGTCGCCTCGAAAAGCTGTTTACGAATGGCGATGCAAAAAGTGCGTTTCGGCGATATCCAATTGTTGATGAAAACGGCACACCACTGTGGATTGGTAAATTTGCAACTCAAAACGATATTGATGCAGAGAAAGCGAAGTGCCTCAACATCGTGGCATGGCAACGCGAGTACATGCTGAAGATAGTGCAGAGCGATACGCAGATCGTAAAGCGTGAATGGATAAAAACGTACACAGAAGTACCGAGCGGACCAGATTGTAAATTCAGGTATGCCGCTACAGCCATTGATCCTGCACGCTCACAAAAGGCAACGGCGGATTGCACAGCAATGGTATCGGGCAAGATATACGGCACGAAAGCTGATAGAAAAATCTATATCATGCCGAATCCCATAAACGCTCGACTGACCAGTGAGCAAACTATCCAGAGTGCCGTAAATATTTCACTCGCCCTCGGGAATGGAGCAGCTACAAAGGTATATGTTGAGGAAGTGGGGCTTCAGGGGTATCTCACTGACTTTCTAAAAGCGCGTGGCATACCCGCTATTCCGTACCCGATTCGTGGGCAAACCAAAGAGGGTCGATTACAGGCGGTTGCCGCGCTTATCGAACTAGGTACGATACTCTTTCCCGAGAAAGGTGCAGAGCAACTGGTAGAGCAGATCCTAGGATTTGGCACCGAGAAGCATGACGATTTAGTCGATGCGTTTACGATTCTCGTTCTACAACTTTTAGAAAGCACAAAACTCTATCCACAAATACAGTGGATCCGCCTCTAAGAGGCTAAATACCATGCGACGAAACGGCTAGTCTGCATAGCTATGCAGGGCTGGTGGTTCTGGCATCAATGGTGGTCGCATGAATATACAAGCACCAACAGCCCTTATGGGCAAACCACAACTATTACCAGCAGTAAAAATGAAGTACGTTCTTTATGCTCGAAAAAGCACCGAGACAGAAGAACGGCAGATATTGTCGATTGATTCGCAGGTAAAAGAGATGCTCCAAATTGCCGAGCGAGAGAATATAGAGGTTATAGATATTCGTCGCGAGTCGCATTCGGCAAAGGATTCGGGGCAGAGGCCAGTCTTTAAAGAAATCCTCGAAGATCTACGGCGACAACGATTTAATGGCATTCTGACATGGGCACCAGATCGTTTGAGTCGAAACGCAGGTGACCTCGGAAGCCTCGTAGATTTAATGGATCAAAAGTTACTGCTCGAAATTCGGACTTACGGTCAACAGTTCAGAAACTCACCAAACGAAAAGTTCTTGCTGATGATTCTCTGTAGCCAAGCAAAGCTCGAAAACGACAACAAAAGTATTAACGTGAAGCGAGGGCTTCGGACGAGGTGCGAAATGGGACTGAGGCCAGGCTCACCACCGATCGGATATCTGAACGAGCGGCACATGGATAGAAAGTGCGAAGCGATAGTAGATCCCGAACGAGGCCCTGTAATTAAGAAAATCTTTGAGAAAGTAGCATACGAAAAGTGGAGTGGTCGAAAGATATATAACTGGCTGAAGTTCGACCTGAATTTCAAGAGTGCTACTGGCAAGAAAGGCCTCGCTCTCGGCAATATCTACCTCATTCTTCAAAATCCTTTTTACTACGGTGTTTTTGAGTATCCTGCAAAGAGCGGGAACTTTTATACAGGCAAACACACACCGCTCATTACGAAAGAGCTTTTTGATCAAGTGCAGTCGCAGGTGAAAAGTAACGTGCTTCGGGTTGAGAATAAGGAGTTTGCCTTCACTAAACTCATGACATGCGGAATGTGCGGTTCGGGCATATCTGCCGACGAGAAGTTCAAGAAGCAAAAGAATGGCGGCGTACACAGACATGTCTACTACGGCTGTACCAAGGCGAGAGACAAGAACTGCAAGGGCGGATACATAAATGAGGTGGAGCTGATCGAGCAACTCGAAGTACTCATGGAGGAAATGAACTTAGACGAGATTGGCATCAAAGAAAAGATTAAGAATGAAGTGACGAGATTCAAAAAGTTTCAGAAAGTGCTCTTGGGTAAAAAAGAAGAAGTAAACGTAGTCGATATTGATATCAGAAACTACATGCGTTTTATCCTCCGTGAGGGCGAAGATTCAGAGAAAAGAGAATTGCTCGGCTGCCTTACATCGAGAGTTTCGCTGAAGGAAAAGAAACTGACGCTAGCAAATGTTTAGTAACTAGAGAGATTTTAGTCGCGTTAAAACCTCTTCCGTGTTGCCCGTGTGAACCAAGAAAAAGTGCAATTTGCCTTTACCAAGCTTTGCCCACACATTTGCAATTTCAACTTTGTATGCAGTATCGTCGTTACTGATACGATCTTCACCTTTCCACTCGAGAGCAACAATGCTGCCCTTCTTTGTGACAGCAACGAAATCGGGATAAAATTTTCCCTTGCGCCATCCTTGAATATAAAACGGATCGACTTTCTCACGGTTGCGGACCCAGAACTCGATGTTGTCCAAAATGCCGAGGTCGATACGCTCAACGAAGCCACGTTCCTCGCCATTGATAGCGTCTATCCTTTCGTAGAGGTTCTTGTTAAATACCTTAGCCACTGGTGATTTAAGCGTGATAGTTGGTGGGTATGAATCGAAAGCATCTACTGAGAGTTTCTTTTTTGAAATGAGGCCCGTAAAAACCTTTTTGGTGTATGCCTCAAGTACTTCAGTAATAACTACAGAAAGTCGATCGGCCAATAAATATCTATTTACCGAGAGTTCAGGAAGTGAGCGTTTGTGTTTCTTAATTTGGGTCTGTACTGCTTTCTCAATAAATCCGACCTTGTCGTCAGGACTGACCATTGGAAATCGCAGTTTCTTATCGAGCCATGATATCAACTCATCGGTGGAATGGTCGCCATCGAGATACTGGTACGGGAGTGAAAGTTGCTTACCTTGTAACCACTCGTCGTCTTCCGTGATGTCGATAGTGGCTTGTCCGTCTAGGTCGTAGTGAATCTTGAACCCAAAATCAGCGTCCTGTTTTGCGAGTTCAAAATCTTCACCCAAAAGATCTTCAAACGCGAGCTTATCTTTTCCGAACGTCATCATCGGGACTTTGAGATCTTTCTTGATTGCTTTCTTTGCCTCCATCGGATCGGCGTATTCTTTCTCATCAGTCGCACCTACAAAATCAGCCCTGCTGTAACCGTTGTCTTCAAGGCCTTTGATCACACGACTCGCTGCATCATTAAAATTTGGGGCTGACGCAAATACATAGCTACGATTGAGTGCCTCGTCTGTTTTTCGTTTTGCATTAGGCATGCGGATAACACGGCCGATGATTTGTTCAACTGCAACTTTCGCACCTAAGTTGGCAACAGAAATAAGTACATAGGCATACGAACAATCCCAACCCTCGGAGAGAGCGTTCACGGTAAGTATGTACCGAACTTCACATTTCTTATCGAACAAATCGATCCCATCAAGCTCATCCACTTCAGAGGTTTTAATCTTAATCTGGCTTTCAGGAATTTTTCTATCCAAAAGCAGCTTCTTTAATTGTTCTACGGTGACAGTTGTACGCACCTTGCTCTTCGGTTGGGCCTGAAGTAGGGCGATTGGGCGAATGCGTTCGCCTTTTAGCTTTCCTGCTCGCTTCTCAAGTTCCTCACGCTTCATCAGACCATCTGCGACGACCTGCTCCCATTGTGATCGGCTCTCAAGCACGATTGGGATTTTGACCATGTCTTCGAGCTTGAGTTCAGCAGCGCCGATCTTCACGAGCACATTACTCCCGTCACGAGGAGTAGCGGTAAATTCAATGATGAAAGAAGGCTTGAGATCTGAGAGGAATCGAATAGAGAGATCGGTCTGCGTGTGATGTCCCTCGTCGATGACGATAAGCGGATTATTCTTGCGGATCACATTGGCGAGCGAGTTCACGACCGTGCCAGCGTCGTCTTTTTCTAGCATCGACTCGTCTTTAAGATTTTGGAAGTGATCCATGAGAGACCCGTTCTCTTTGTAGACTTTGTACTTCTTTTGAATTGAGGAGTCTTTGCGGAACGCATCGAGGCTGGCCACAATGATGCAGAGATTATTGCGTACATCTTCCGGCGTAATGGTGAGCGCCTCTTCGTTCGAGAAAATCTTAAACTTGGTATCGAATGACTCGTTGAGCATCTCGTAGTGCCAGTCCTTTGCATCACGGAATTTCTTTAGGGTCTGTGTCTTGATCGAGTCTGACGGCACGAACCACATCACAATTCCGGTATCCATTTTATGCTGGAGCGAAATGCTCATGATGCGCTCAACTGCTTTGCAGCCGACAAGCGTCTTACCGCCACCAGTTGGAATACGGATACACACAAACGGCACATCCCCAAACCACTCGTGGTTGTACTTTGGCCAGTCGTGACCGTACTTCTCCTCGGTGATCTCAGTAAAGGCATAGCGCGGCTTCAGCTTCTTGGACAACTCCAAAAATTGGCTGAGAGTATCTATGGCACTTTCCTGATAGCGCTTTAGTTTCATAAATATTTAGTAGACCTTAATTTCGTACGGAATCTGCTTGAAGGTGATTCCTTTTTCTTTCAGCTCATCCTCGTCAATGAGACAGCGATCGGCGTAGATGACAGCCGTGCCACTTACCTTGAGCTTTGATAGCGCCGCGCGAGTGAGGTCGTTTTTGTTTTTGCCGGAATAGATGAGGTAGTACGAAGTGCCGTGATTTTCGCCGATCATCGGCGGCTTCACGGCTTTTTTGTCGATGTTGGTATGAGTCTCGGTGAAATAAATATAGCTGGCCAATTGATCGTAAGAGCAGGTCTCATCAATCTGTCCTTTTTCGTCGAAGAGAGGTTTTGCCAGCTCACAGAACTCAAAATCAGATTTGTAATCGTATTTACTTATCATGCTTTTCACTCGAGTAGCCGTAATTGGCATGGCCACAGAATCTTCCATTTCTACAAGGATAAATTTTCTGCTGCCACCGTCCTCTTTATTTAAATCCAAGACTGCGTGTGCTGTTGTGCCGGAACCTGCAAATGAATCAAGCACCATATCATTTTTACCTGTTCCGATTTTTACAATGTACTTGATAAGGTCTTTTGGTTTCGGGTACTGAAAACTTATTTTCATGCTCTCTAGTTCGGACCGCATCTTCTCAGTGGTACTGAAATTTCTAAGCACGGACACGATGTGACTCACATTATTGCCTCGATCTTTGCGGTAATAAATAACCCCATTTTCACTTATGTAAAAACTTAACTTCATTCCGTCGCCATCGTTTATAGGTTCGCATTTATTCTCAATGAATGATCGCAGTTTGTTGGCATTAGCCCAGCCAGAAAACACCTTACATGGTTTCTTAAGCTTGCCCATCTCGACGGTGAGAGGATTGATTCTTAGAGGAAATTGTACTTTTCCATATTTAGCCTTGAGTTGATTGCTGGTCAGATCACTTGCTTTCATTTGCTCGATCAGGCCACGCGGGATATCACTGGCAGGCAAAGATAATTTCTCGACAGTACAAGGAAATCCTGCTGGAAGCTCTATCTCGCTCGGAGGATTCCCCGGACCATTTTTGGTAATTGAATTTTCTGCAAAACCCGCCCAGAGATTGCTTTCTTCTCGAGTGTTTGGGTCTATTACATTTCCGAGAGCCATTTTTGGTCTTGCGGCAGAATACATAACGATGTACTCATGGTTAACTTTCACATGGAATTGATTGTCCGTATGGCCATCAGTATTCCAGACGAATTGTGCTACAAAATTATTCTTACCAAAAATCTCGTCCATTAAATACCTCAATGATTGGACTTCGTTATCATCAATACTTACGAATATCACACCGTCTTCCGATAGAAGGCGTTTTAGTAAATTAAGTCTCGGATACATCATGCAGAGCCATTTGTCGTGACGAGTTAGATCCTCCGATTCAGGACCGACAACGCTACCGATCCACTCTTTAATTTTGGGAGAATTAACCTTGTCGTTGTAGACCCACTTTTGTTTCCCTGTGTTGTATGGAGGATCGATATAAATGCACTTGATTTTCCCTTGGTAGAAGGGCATCAGGGCCTTTAAGGCTTCGAGATTGTCACCGTGGATGATGAGATTTTCGGACGATTTGCCGACAGACGCACCCGAGACTTTTTCAAGGAGCTTAAATGGCACCTCCTTGTCGTGGTTTACTACTGCGTCTTTGCCGATCCAATTTAGAGTTGCCATATTATTCGGTGCTCGTTTGCTTTAAAAAATTTTCAAATTCACTGCGGTCTATCCGAAACTCCTTACCAATTTTGTGTGCTTTAAGTCGTTTCGCCTTGATGTAGCGGTAAATGGTCATGACGTTCAGACTCAACTTCTCGGCTAGATCGTGCGCCGTGTAGAACTCTTTTTCGTCTTTCTCCATACTTTTATGATACTTTACTTTTGTTGACATTACAACACTCGAAGGAATACAATGTGGATGCAATATGACTGATCTTAAGAAACATTACGTCAAATTCAAAGAGTCACTCTCAGACGTTAGAATCATAACCGCGAACCTCTTGGTATTGATCAAGACAGCCTTTTTGAGTGTCCTGAGCGCCGAAATATGGCGTTTCTCAACCGCCCTCACGGGAAAAGTAAATATATGGATTGCAGCCAATGGCTATGAGTGGTGGGCAATATGGCTTTGCGTTGCGGCCACGATATTGGTCATCGCATATCTCATAATTCGAGGTGTCTTCACAGATATAAAAAAGATATTCAAGAGTTACCGTGCCGACGTTCTTCTTGCTCTCTGCTTCGGCATATGGGTCAGCGTGGCATGGGGCGGTTTCTTGACGGGGTGGGATACAAAGGTCATTGCTTCGCTGAATTTGAAACAGATATGTACTCTCATAGTTGGACCATTTCTTTTGGGCGTCTTGGTGATGGCACGTCAATTGTTCCACACGACCGATAAAACCGTTTCGTCGCTCGTCGTTGATAAGGAGCTAAGAGGAAAAGAGAACGATCTCCTAAACTTTGCATCAAAAGCAGATGCGTTCGCGGAGAGAGTATTCAACGACGGTTCGCCAGAAAGTTTCGTATTCGGCGTAGATGCACCTTGGGGTATAGGCAAATCAACATTCATAAATTTCTGTACTGAATATTGGGAGAAAGAGCATGCGGAAAAAATTGTCGTCTACAAATTCAGCCCGCTTCAATACCTTGGCGCAGACAATCTGCTCGAGGTTTTCATCGATGGGTTAATCCATGCAATTCAGAAAGATTCGTTCATTCCGGAAATAAAACCTTTGATTTCTCGATACGCACGATTACTTAAGGAGATAAAGCACTTCTCAATATTTGGACTCACGCTTCCAACATTCATGACGGATTACAGTGCAGAGGAAGCCTGCGATGATTTGAGCGCAGTATTGAAACGTTTTCCTAAGAAGGTCATAGTCATTATTGATGATCTCGACCGTATCAACTTTGCTGAGATAAAAGATATTCTGTTTGTGATACGAAAGAGTTTTGCGTTTCCAAACGTGTCCTACGTCATCTGCTATGACACAGACAATATCGGGGTACTAGAAGCGGAAACGCCGGAAATAGATAAGGTTGGTGAGTTTTTGGAGAAATTTGTGAACATAAAAATCAGCCTCTATTTAGAGAGAGAAGACCTAGCGAAGTTTGTCTCCGAAAACCTTGAAAAGACGCTGCCAGCCAGCCTCCTCGTTGACCCATTGCCAATGCGCCAAGCTGTCGGAGGACTACTCGATATATATAAATCGACTACATACCACCGCTATTTACCATTCATAGGAGATGTGAGGAAGTTAAAACGACTCATCAATACAGTCCTAATGTTCGATTTGCAGAAGACGGACTTCAAGAACAGTGACTTCGATAAGCGAGATCTGGTGAATCTGTTGCTGATCTATATTCATTATCCGAATATCTTTAGGAAGATCTATGACACCGAGACAAAAGGCGGTCGTGGTTTCTTTTCACTTGTGTTGCCGCATGAAGATGGCTACCCCGAAGATGCGTCGGGACAAAGGCGTTCTTCTTTCAGCGATTCTACGTACAAGAACTCCACTTATTTTACGGAGTACATGAAGCAATTCCCTGAGGACAGTCATCAGCGCTTCCTTTTGAATCAGGTATTTAATGTCGATGTAAGACTGAAAATGACTAGTACTGGTTTCCCGACGGCAAACGACTACGCCAAGATTGATAGCGTCCCAGAAGACGTACGTACATCACTCGCCTGTTTCAATGGTGGTTGGACCAATGGTAGAAACCTCGAGACATATTTGGATCTGATAGTAAATCTCTCGAAGCCCGTAGATATTGGCCAGCACAGGTTCTATATGACATGGAGAGAAGCCATTATCAACAAGACAAAAACTCTTACTGAGGCTTTTGCCGATCCAAAATTTGCATACGTAGAGGGCGAATACCCAAGAGAGAGGTTGTGGCGAATATTGGTAAACAACGCCCGAGAACTGCAAAGCGATATTGCCGCTGATATTATTTCTCATCTTTTGGACACGATTCCGGACTATTCACTGATTGAATTTCAAGAAGAAAATACGGGTAGCGGAATGAGACACAGCATGGACTATTTTTTGACCAGACTGCTGAATGATGCGGGGTGGACGGACAAACAGGGTAAACATTCGGGCAATATGGAGCCATATATTAACGAGATTGCCGAATGGATTTTTGGAGATGGCCGACACGAAGGAAAGGGGGTGATATCGAGACTATCCGACGCTACACGAGGTGTATTAGGAATCTACGACCTTATGGTGTTCCGGCTTACGTGTAGCAGTGATCGTGGTGGAGATATCTTCGACCTTTCCAGAGCACTGGCACAACATGCGAATAAAGATGCGCCGACACAGGGAGACACTCGTGTCATTGCCCGTGAGGAAATGCGTGAAATATCACAGAAGGTATTTGAAATCTTCAATGCAAGATACATCGTCCCGAAGAAAAATATTTTTGCCGAAATTGATGCGTTGAAAACTGGAGATCTCGCTGGCAAATACAACGAATACATCACTAAAAAGGTGGCGGACGGCGTATTTCAGGTAAGTGATATCGAAAAGAAAACTTCAGAACTTAAAACACGCATTGGTTCTTTTGTTCTGTACCAGTTAGCAAATGCCGAAATCAATCTTGGAGCAGGATGTGGGTTCTATGATCCGATGGGCAAAGAAGACAAACATCAAATTAGAGACCTCGTAAATGATTACATATTCTCTTGTTTCGATCCGTCTGACAAAAAGAATACTGAGTATTTCATTGATTATCTTTTTAGAAACTTTGCGAATGCCATTGCTTCAGCCAGAGAAGACGGAGATCAATACATTCCGAGTATAAATGAGTTTACGAAGGTTTTGGATGCAAAGAAACTTGCAACGTTTTGGCAAAAGCATGGAGTAGCCTACAAAGCTCTTAAGCTCGAGGAGAGTAGCAAGGTCGTCATGATAGGTAAAGACGAGGCCTCATACAAGAAGTACGTGCCAATGGTATACAAAGTGTTAGATGAAAACGTGACGACGGTTTCATCGGCTGACACATCAAAAGCGGAAACCCCGGTAGCCGATCCTGCATCCCAAGAATAATCAAACCTAAGTTTCTGCGCCTCAGTGTCATCAGTTTTCTGATGTGAAAAATTCCTTGTAAACACTAGCCTCTTGAGCTAGCTCGACTTGGCGGAGACGGAGGGATTCGAACCCTCGAGGGCGGTAAAGCCCTGCCTCGTTAGCAGTGAGGTACTTTCGACCACTCAGCCACGTCTCCAGTATTCTCTTTTTCGAACGCACCCCTAACAGCCCTAGAGTACACCAAACGGCGGCTCTCTGCCACCTAGGCAACGAGGCAAAATCACATCCCAATCGACTCCAGAAGTGTGCGGAGTTCGGTCGATTGGATCGGGCGGTACTCGCCGGGGCGGAGGTTGCCGAGGGTAATGTTCATCACGCGGACGCGCTTGAGGTCGGCGACGTTAGCACCGAGCACCTCGCACATCCGGCGGATTTGGTGCTTCTTCCCCTCGGTGAG
Organism: Candidatus Adlerbacteria bacterium; assembly: GCA_903878285.1. Taxonomy (GTDB): domain Bacteria; phylum Patescibacteriota; class Minisyncoccia; order Phycocordibacterales; family SBAW01; genus GWA1-54-10. Next base: position 30,512 of record CAIRHB010000002.1, read on the forward strand.
AATAATAGCGAACGAGCGCGAGCCGCGAACCTCGACCTCGCAGGGCTTCGTGACATAGTCGCCAATGTCGACGCCGCAGGACATCCGCTCGGCAAAGTGCTGCGGGAGCGCGCGGCGCGTCGTCACCTCGTACTCTTTCTCGTGCGCGTACTTGGGGTTGAGCAGCGGGTCGGTGATGCGCCCATCGTCGGTGAGGAGAATCAGCCCGTAGGAATCTTTATCGAGCCGCCCCAGCGGGAAGACACCTTGTATCGGCAGGATGTCCTCGATAGACTCCTCATCGCCCTGCGGCGAGTGCGTGATGATGCCGCGCGGCTTGTGGTAGGCAAAGTAGCGATACTTCCGCGGGCGGAAGGTCACCTCGACGACATCCTGCTCGCCCACTTGGTCGCCGAGCTTTGCCACAGCGCCGTTGATGGTCACGCGCTGTTTGATGATCATCTCGTCTGCCTCGCGCCGCGTGCAGTACTTTTGCATCGCGAGATATTTGTTGATGCGCATGGCGTAGGTATACCACAGTTCTGCGATTTGCTGGAATGCCCGAACATGGTGCTGTATAAAAAAATGAGGCGGCTTACATTACTTCGTAAGCCGTCCCTCACGAACGTCTCTTCCCTGTTACGCACGACTAATGCTTGAAAGGTCCTGCCGCCTCGTCGACGGCGTCATCGCCAGTGAGCGGGTTATCTTTCTCATCCCCGCGCCCATCAGCGGTCAACTGCTGGGCTGCCTCCCTTCGGGCAGCAAGGTCAGGCAGATAGGTCGTAACCACTGTGTCTTGATTAAGAACAGTCATATTCCAGACTCCTCTTGCAACTTTGTTGACATCGACCCCCGACGCCGAGTGCATACTAGGATGGATAGTGCTCTGTGTCAACCTGCCGAGAAAAACAGAAACGCCCAAGACAGGACGAGACTGCTTGGACGTGCTTCATTTGCTCCCCGCTCCACACTGACACACATCACCAGAAGAAATTGGATAGCATGTACATGTGGGCAAGATTCTTATACGAATTGGATGCTCAACAAATAGAGCATCGGGCAGGTATGGCGTATATGGACATACTTGAGACCTCATCAACCCACTCCTTGTGCTGTTTCAACTTCTACCAATACCACATACGGGCAGATAGCACAAATAGGTGCAAATGCTATACTTGAGATATACACGCATTAGCAGCTTATATTTCTTATTGTATGAATGAACAGACTTCTTCCCGCTCCCCAGTGATTATCGGCATCGCACTTATCGTAAGCGCGGCAGTGTTTGGCATCTTCTACTACAGCGCGCAGCAGACAGGCAGCCGCGACACTCTGTCGGTCACTGGCTCTGCCAAAACGCATGTTACTTCCGACCAGGCAAAGCTCGTGATTGGGCTCATGCGCATCGTCTCGACCGACAGTTTGTCTACTGGATATGCAGAAGTAGCCCATGACCTCGCGCTCACCCGCGCACTGCTCAAGGCCGCGGGCGTCGACGACGCCGACGTGGTCGAGAGCCCCGTGTCGATGAACCAGCAGTACGATCAAAACTCCGGCCCCACGCGCTATCAGCTGAGCCAAACCGTCACGGTGCAGTCGAGCGACGTCGCGAAGGTGACCGACATCTCAAAAAAGGTGCCGACGCTCGCAGCACAGGGCGCGATTGTCTCTGTCCAATCGCTCGAGTACTACTACTCCAAACTGCCCGACCTGCGCGTGTCACTCTTGACTGACGCAGTCAAAGACGCCAAAGCGCGCGCAGAGAAGATCGCCGAAGGCACCGGCGGACACGTCGGCAGCGTCTCGGCAGCATCAAGCGGCGTGGTGCAGGTCTTGCCACCCAACTCGGTCGACGTCTCCGACTATGGCAACTACGACACCTCAAGTATCGACAAAGACGTGATGGTCACCGTCAAAGCCTCGTTCCGACTGCAGTAAAGACAACGCTACCTAATCACAACCATTCTGTCCGTACAGATACGCCTATCGCTATATGAAAAAACTGATACTCGCCTCCACCTCACCGCGCAGGAAGGAGATTTTGGAGAAGACGCGGCTTGCATTCGAGGTGCAGGAGAGCAACTACGAAGAGGATATGACGCTCGATATGCCGCCCGAGGAGCTAGTTGAGTTTCTCTCCCAAGGCAAGGCACGCGCGGTCGTTGCCGCAAACCCGAACGCGATCATCATCGCGGCGGATACCTTTGTCGTCCACCAGCACCACCGGCTCGGCAAGCCAAAAACAGCCGAGCGCGCACGCGAGATGCTGCAGATGCTCAGCGGCACAGTGCATGAGCTGATTACGGGCGTGACGATTATCGACACCGACAGTGGGCGCGAGCGCACCTTCCATGAGTCTACCCGCGTGCACATGGCAGATTTGTCGCCAGAAATTATCGACGCATACATAGCAAGTGGCGAGCCGCTCGACCGCGCTGGCGCGTATGCACTGCAAGAACTCGGCGCACTCCTTGTCGAAAAAATCGACGGCGACTTTTTTACCGCCATGGGTCTCCCCCTTCGCCGCCTTGCAGAGGAGCTGGAAGCGTTTGGCGTGCGGGTGTTGTAGTATTTGTGCACAAAAGCGACCCACCGAAGTGGGCCGCCATCTTGTTTGCCTGAACATCGCCGCCGTTAGACGCTGTTGATTTGAAACGATGCGCCGAGCGGTTTCGTTCCCTCGTATTGCGCATTACCAGAGGCGACCAGTACTTGACCTTCCAAATGCGGAAATACGATGGAATAGCAGAGACGTTCAATGAAGAGGCGTATCCACTGCGAAGTCGTAACCCGCCACCTGCCATGGAAGCGCCCGAACTGATGAAAGAGTGTGTTCATGTCAGCACCTTCGTCCATCCGCTCCTTGAACAAGATACCTTGGAGGGATGAATCCTCGGAACGACCAGGAGACAGGAGCCATTGCGCTGTCGGCAGAATAATATCGCTGCCGAAAGCACCAACAGAAACACCGGCTCGCAACCGCGGGAATATCTCGCAATAAATCTCCGTCGTTGAGGTATGCAAATAGGGGTCGAGATGAACGACCAGGAACAGGTCGACATCGAACCCATATTCCACAGGAAATCCAGGAAGTTTTGCCTCGATCCATGCATGCACGAAGTCGATGAAGTATTGCGCTGCCGAGACGATAGGCGCACGCTCGATAGCATCCGCTGCGCCAGTGCCTCCAGGCATGCTGCGCATGATTGCCGCATGTTCGGCAATGGAGTGTCGCACATGATATTGGAGCTGCTCCCAAGTGATACGCCACCATGGGTTAGAGCTGGCGAAAAACGGAAGCACCACCGGCTCCTTGGCGAGCAGACGAGACTTCTTGAAACCTCGCAGAGAAAACCTAGAATAGAACAAGTTGTTGAATTGTGCCACGGCACTCTCCCTTACATATTGCCCTTTTCCTATAAAGAGCAATGGTTAAGCCTGAAAGCAGGTTACCATCAACAATAACTCTCGTCAAAGAAAAAGAGTCACAACCCGCCTTGTGCGAGTGTTGCGGGAGATTGGGCGGAGGAGGAGAGGCCGCTCGCGATCTCGGACTCGATGTCGGCGCGGGGGCGGCCGTAGCGCAGGTAGGACATCTGCCGCATCTGGTCGGCGAACTCTTGTGTCCCCGCAGGGAATGGGAGCGTCTCGATATTAAACGGCTGCGACGGCTTGCCATTGACCAACATCTTGAGGTAGGCATTGCGGTTGTCGACGTTCATCAGGTCGCGCGCGCTAAAGGTTGGCGCAAACTGCTTCTCCAGCTGCTCGGCGTCGGCAGCGCCGATGCGGAACGCACAGATCGAGCCCACGTTGCCAAACACCGCGTCGCGGATCTCGTCGGTGAGCTGCGCGATAAACTGGTGCGCAACGGTGAGCGACAGCTTGTACTTGCGCGCCTCGGAGAGAATGGTCGCGATCGACGGCGTCGTGACGTTTTGGAACTCGTCGATGTGGAGATAAAACACGGGCAGCTCCTTCCCCACCGAGTCGGCACGCGACAACGCCGCGATGAGGAACTTGCCGACGATAATGAGCCCCAGCAGGTTGGCATTGATCTCGCCGATGCGACCCTTTGCCAAGTTGACGAGCAGAATCTTTTTCGTGTCCATAATCTCGCGGAAGTTGAACGACGAGTGCTGCTGCGCGATGATGGGGCGCATGATCTCGTTGGTCGTAAAGATATCGAACTTGTTGGTCACATACGGGGCATAATTTTCCAAGCCCTGCTCGCCAGTCGTCTTCATTGCGATATCCTCCCAAAAGCGTTTGACGATTGGGTTCTTACACGCCGCGAGTTTTTGCAAGCGGAAGGACTCGTCGCTAAAGACGCGCGTAATGTCGAGTAATGTGTTGCCCGACGCGGGATCCTCCATCACCAAGAGCGCCGAGTTGCGGAAGTATTGCTCGAACGCGGGGCCCATGCTCTCGGGCGAGTTGCCGAAGAGTTTCTTGAATATGCCAAAGAGCTCATCCACCACGAGCGTCTTTTGCTCGGGGCGCGAGGCATCGTACTCGAGCATGTTGAGCGCCATCGGCCGCTCGGTCGCACCCGGGTCGAAGTAGATCACGTCTGCCATCCGCTCGGGCGGCACCGCTGAGAGCACGTCGAGCACGTCGCTGCCGTGTGGGTCGATCATACACACGCCCGCGCCCGATTTAATGTCCTGGATAATCACATTTTTGAGCAAGGTCGATTTACCCGTGCCGGTCTGACCGATGACGTAGAGGTGGCGCAGACGATCCTCGGGCATGATGCGCACCTCGCGCGTCTCGCCGCGGAAGCGGCTTACGCCGAGTATTGCGCCCTCGCTTGGCAGGTCGCTCGGGGGCGCTGCGGCAGCACTCTTTTCCTGCCGGAGATCGGGCGCTGCAAACTTGCTACTCGTGCCTGGCAGATGTGCGATGGTCGCGAGCTCCTGTGTCGACAGCGGCATCGCGTGCTCGGGCTCAAAGAGCCGGTAGGAAAACTGATACGCAAAGGTCTTGACGCGGCGATGATGCACAGGGATGAATGTAAGGCTGTTGCCCGCTGTGTCGGCAAACTGCTGAAAGGGTCCCTCGAGCTCCTGGAGGATATCCTCGGCGCGCTGGCGGGTCGCGGCGGATGCGACCACACGCATCGTTGTATGGACAATTGGGCTTGCGATCTTGCTCTCGATATTTTTAAGCCGCGGGTCGTCGGGCTGGAGGCGCTTGTCCTGCTCGACCTTCTCGGGTGGCGAGAAGGATTCGACCACCTCACGCACAAAGCGCATGAAGCCGGTCTTAACGTTCGTCGCGTGATGCAGCTCGACGCCTGAGGGCACCTCTCCGAGCGCAGTGCGGTAGTGCTTGAGAAGCCCACGGTCATAGGGCGAGACAACAAACTGCACCGCCGCGCCCTCGCCTGCCCGCTCTAATTTTGAAAACGCGTTGAGCAGCACATCGAGCGGGTCGTTGGGAAACTGCTCGAAGAGCCGCAACGCATAGATCGGGCGCTCCGCTTGTGTCACATACGCGGCAGCAACCTCGCCGCCAGGTGCGAAGATGTTGTAATCATCACGGCGCTCGGTGAGCCGCGCAGTCGGATATAATCCCGACAGTAATTTTTCAAACAACACGCGCCGCCAATACGGCACCGCAACATAGAGCGCCGTGTGCGACTTGCCCGCAGGGTTGGCTATTTCGAACGAGAAATATTCGCCCTTCTTTGCATCCATCTGGAGCATGCCGCGGTAGAGCTGCTCCATCAGCTGGACAAAGTCGTGCACCGCCTTGGCTGCATCGGCGGGCTTGTCCTTGTCAGACTCGGTACCGGGGAAGGTAATTTCATAGAGCACGAGCGAGAGCGGAGTACGACACTTTTTTTCCTGCGAACCTTTTGCAGGCAGCCCCTCGCGCACCCACTCGACCAAGACACGATGGAAGTCGTCGATCAGGTGCGGATTGCCCGTCTGCTCGGCGGCGGCGATCGCCCGCGACACGCCGCGCTCTTGCAGCACGCCGATGATGCCACCCATCAGATCATCGTGCGCCTCGGGAGCCAATTGCAGGGTGATTGCCTCTGGCTGTGCCACTGCCGCACGCGGATTCTCGGGGCTTGGTGCCGGCACCCCCGCGGCCTTTTGCCAGTGCTCGGCAACCGCCACGTGCGCAGCATCACGCTGACTTGGTGCTTTCTCCCCTGCTGCGCCAACTGTGCCGCGTGCATCTTCCATCTGCAGCTGCTTCTCTAGCTGTGCCGCACGCGCGCGCAGTTGCTCCAACTCCGCCCGCGCCTCCGGCCCCACCATCCGCCCTTCGATACTGTTCATACTCTACAGTATAGCGCATCTTTTCCGCCCCAACTTCTAATTTGATTGCCCCACTACCTTATCATAGAGATATACATTATGACGATCTTTTGCTGTTGGTGGGCAGCGAGGATATGCTTCACACGTACTGTTGTAAATCAACACACGGAACGAAGCAGGATCTGCTCCAGAAATAATGTTTGATCCTGACCACACGTGGTTTTTGTCTTTTTCATAAACATCAGAAAGAAGGGTGTACGATTCTGGGTCAGCGTCAGGAATCACGCTACCTTGAAAATATACAGCTTGAGTATCTGTTGCATACAGAGTCGACCAAGCTGTGGATACATTCTTGTTCTGCGGCATAACTGCAAACGAAGGCGCATCTGCGCCAACAATCTCGTTACACGAAAACCACACATGACGCGCATCCTTCGCATACTGATTTTGATTTGGAAGTAGCATAAACGTGGTTGGATCAGCGCCTTGCAGTACATCACCGCCCTGTAGCATAATGCCTCCACAATAGACACGATCTGTATCAATCGAATACAAACCGATACTGTTAGTGTCGTTTATCAGTTTTTTGTAGCTTGACGCATCAACCCCAGTACCAAACAAGACAGGTGAAGATATGCCGCGAGTAAAGACGTACATCTCTGCTCGCACAAAGGGTACGGCGACCAAGAACAACGCAAGCGCCACAATACTGGAAGACCAGTAGCGTTTACTCTGATACAAGAAGTACGTCGCGAGAAAATTCAGTACAAAAACAATGAACAACTCAAGCAGCGGTGCACTGTATGTCCAGAGTATGTACCCAAAGGCGGGAAAAATAAAAAGAAAAGATAATAGAGGAGAGGCATTAGGAGCCCCAGCGCCATCTGCCACACCAAATAAAGCTCCCAGGAACACGAGCAGCGCTGTTGGTATAAGCGCTATGGTCGTAACAACCACACACGCCATTGTGAGATAATACAAACTACGTGCTAGTGTTTCTTTCATATACCGACTAGAGATAGGTAACCGAAATTATTGTACCAGAACCCCACCGCTCGCCCTTCGATGTTGTTCATATTAGTAGTATACTATAACACTATGAGCACACAGGAGCGAGCAAGTCGTGCGAATACTGGCTTTACACTCATCGAGTTGTTGGTCGTCATTTCGATTATCGGACTCCTCGCGAGTATCATCCTCGCGTCGCTTACCTCGGCAAGAGGTAAGGCGAGAGACGCCGCTATAAAATCAGAGACTGGACAGATGCAAACACTGGAGGAGGAGAATGCGAATGATTATGGCAATTATACAAACCTACAGCCTGCCATAGCAGCGGGTGGTTGGTGGATGATGACCAACACACCAACCTGTGCAGCATACATCACTGCAGGAAACTATGCAACACAAGCACAGCAAGTGTGTAACAATATTATAAGTCTGGAAGGCAACCCAAGTAGTGGTAATTACTTCTTTCTAGGGAATCTAGGGCTCAGCAGTTGCACTGCGTATAATCCTCAAAAGTATTCGATGATTATCTGGCTCCCAAACCAAGCCACTTGGTGGTGCGCAGGGAGTGATGGCGTAGGAACCGACTCAGGGTCTGGTAATACACCAGGGTGTTACTGTAATCCTTAAAAATCACAGCTCAACGATTACTCTTTCGGTAGTGAGTACGTGAGTTTGCCATCCATGTCGATACCAAAGGTGATGCCGAGCGGGTCGGCGGGGGTTTCGGTGAGGATGCCCGCAGTGACAAGACTGTCGAGCGTTTTTGGATACACACCGTAGTGCTTTTTATAGAGCGCGATTGCTTGGTCGAGCACATCCATGATGTCGATATGCTCAACGGCATTCTTTGCCTGTTGTCGCACCACATCGTCTTTGGAGTTGTCGTAAATCGCTGTCCAAATTGCTTTTGTCTTCTCGCGCAGGTCGGTGCGCGCGCCATAGTTGAGCGCCGAGATACGCACACCGTCGGGCACGCCGGGCGTAGTGGCGGTTGTGGTCATGTACAGCTGCGCATCTTGCTCATCCTTCAGCGACAAGTGGTAGGTCATCGCGAGATAAAACGGGATATGCCAATCAGCAAGACGCTGCGCCACACCCGCCTTCCCTATCGCGAGAGCATTTTGAAGCTCGTCTTGGTCCATCATTGGGATCATCAAAACACCGAACGCGTAGGGGTAGCTCCACTTGGGGTCGAGCGCGTTAATCGTCTGGATATTATTTGCCAGCCCAAGGAACGAGCCTTGCGTGCCGATGTTTTGTATCACCCCGAGCCACAAGAGCGACGCAGTCGCGGTGTGGAGCCCCAAGTCTGCTATCTGCAGCATCGTTGGCGAGTAGTAGGTAAAGATCTGCGCCGACTTTTTTGGCTGATGCGCATCACTCTGCAGCTGTGCGCCGATAATCCCCGCAAGCAGCGCTACTGCGAGTATCCACCAAACCAGTATTGTATACGGCCGTCGCATAGCATGCTGCATGATTAGAGTTCGCGCTTCGCCAACAGTCTCGAAGAAAGCCACAACAAAAGCCCCGTGTACAAGAGCGCATACACCATCACCCACACGACCCCAAACAGTGTTGGTGCGCTGCTGTAGATTATCGTGTCGCGGATAGCAAACTTATCGAGGTTGGGTAGGACGTAGTACAGCGCTTTTGATACATACACGAGGAAGCCGCCACTGCGTGCCGCATACGAGACGAGCAACCCGAGCGAGTGCCCCACATAGAGAAAAATGATGGCATAGATAATCGATGCGAGCGGGCGCGAAAAGGTGGAGAAGAATATCGTCAACGCGGTCAAGAGCGCCAGCTCGAGCAACTCATACCACACCGCAAGTATCGCAAGCGCATCAAACCCGCCACCCTCATACCACACCACCCCGAGATACACCGCCAGCATACCCGCCAAAGACACCCCGATGCTCGCAAGAAGCCCCGCAAATTTGCCGACGACCAGCTCGCCACGCGCAATAGGCTTGGAGAGGATAAAGTATAGCGTCCGGCGCTCGAGCTCTTTGTATATGAGCGACACCCCGAGGAAGATGGTGCTGAGCAAGCCAAAGAGGTAGATGCAGGCAAGCCCGATGCTGCGGATGATGTGTATGTTCTCGCCCAGCGAGATGGAACCCAGAAAGATAGTAAACGTGATAAACACAAACGCGAACGCCACGATACCGTAGAATATCTTGTCGCGCACGCCTTCTTTAAACGTATTCTTCGCGATCGCGTAGCTGTGTTTTAGAAACGTGGTCATAGTGTGTATGTATTACTGAGTATCGTCTTGCGCATCTTCTGCGTCAGTGAGCGACTCGATCGCCGCGACGAACTGCTCCTCCAGCGACTTGCCACGCGTAAACTCGTTGATAGGACCGCTAAAGAGTAGCGACCCTTGGTGCAGAATGCCAATCTCATCGCACAACTCTTCGGTATCAAACAAAATGTGCGAGTTAAAGAAAATAGTCTTGCCGGCGCGCTTCAGCTCGCCGATGATGACCTTGAGTGCGCGACGACCGATAGGGTCGAGACCGTCCAGCGGCTCGTCGAGGAATATGTATTCGGGATCATTAACGAGCGCCTGCGCAAAACCCAAGCGCTGCTTCATCCCCTTGGAGTAGGTCGTTATCTTTTGGTTGCGTGCCTCAAAGATGCCCACTTTTTTGAGCAACTCGTCGATTTCATCCTGACTCGCACGATGTTTGGTAAATAACTCGCTGCAAAAGGTGAGAAACTCAAGCCCCGTGAGATGCTCGTAGAAGTACGGCGCCTCGGGCATAAAGCCAATCTGCTCGCGGGCGCTCGCCTCGCTCGGCGCCTTGCCATCGATCGTAACCGCACCCGCATCCGGCTTGTTGAGCCCGACCAGCATCTTGATGGTTGTTGTCTTGCCAGCGCCGTTGGGGCCCAAAAAACCAAACACCGTACCCTTTTTGATACGCAGGTTGAGCCCGTCGACCACCACACGCCCGTTGATTTCTTTTGTGACATCAGCAACCGAAATCATATATACCAATTAGTATAGCCGCGTCGCGTCGCTTGCCAAGTCTGTACAATCCACACAACAGTGTAGTGGTGTTATAGAGCGCCGTCGGGATAGGTAATCCCCCTCTGCGCGCACCCTGATAAGGCAGTAGCCCCTTTCGCGCCACACGAGGGATGGACGTTGCGGCCGCGGCGTCGAGGTAGACATGATATCTCCTTGTGTTTGAACTCCAAAACACATATTGACGACAGAGTACCGCGTACCGCGCTCCTGTACCTACCGCACTTCCACTGTTTGCACACGTGCGACCCAGTGCCATAAATCGGTATTGGGCGGAGCAATCGAAATATTTAGACACTGATTCGAGGTGTCAGCAGAAATGTTTGGTAACAACACCGCCCCAGTACCGACACCCTGCGCAACCCCATTATTACCGGAAACCCACGTCGCATTGCCCACACCTCGGTACAATACTCCACGTATACCAACGACGGAAGCGATGTTGCCAGCAGAAGCGGTATCTGTACCCACAAGCGAGGCTTCGACTGTATATGTTCTTGAGGTTGGTATATTGATGCAGTTCGTCGCGCTCGGCGCATTCCCGTCCGCAGTAAGCGTAGTAGGCGATGCACTTGTAGTTATTGCATGGAGTATGAGCGTGCAGTATTGTGCGTCCCCCTGTCCAACACCCAAGTTCCCCGACGCGGAACAGTTACTACCAACACGACCACGATCCGTCGCATAACTTCCCGTCACCATGGAGTAGTTCCCTGTCGCACTGTTCGCGATTCCCATTGCGACTGCTTGAGACGCATTCGCGGTGTTCGAAAGACCCATGGCGATTGTGCCAATCCCGTTACTTACGTTTCCACTCCCAATAGCGGTTGAGCTTGCTGCGTTGCTTGTATTATCGTTGCCAATAGCAATAGCCCCAGCACCGCTCGCGACATGCGAGTTTGATGTCCGCATTGGTTGTATCTCGACTGAGTTCGCCCCACGCGCACTGCCACCAAAACCCACGGACGTGTAAATTCCACTCATACTATTTTCTACCCATATGTTCGACGTCCCATTATCTGCCGCAGGCGAAGTTGTGTTTATGATGTTATTTTGAGACACGATATTGTTTGTCGCACCCGCATCAAGCGTGATACCATTACCATCACCGCTGCCGCCCATAAATCCTGAGAAAACATTATTCGAAATGACACCATGACCCGCACCGTTACCAAAATAAAGTGCCGTACCACCTTGCGTGGGACTACCGAAGAACATATTGTTCGTAACCTGCGGTTCTAGGACACCTACGATATTCAGTTCATTCGCTGGCGACACTTCGCCATCAAAGAAATTGTTGTTAATCTGCACGCCAGTCAAAGTCCCTGCGCCCGACGTATCCAGATATACACCACGCATCACATACGAGTTTGACAAAACGAACTGCTCACCTGCACCCGCGCTCGCATCCCAGAAGATTGACTGGGACGCCGCAGCAACATTCAATCCTCGCGCGATAACACCTTGTACGTAGGGACCGATGTAGAGAAAACGATACCCGTTCCATGACACAATGTTGTCAAGCATGAGTCCAATGCTGTAAATGCCCGCTCCCACATCACCCTTGAAGGAGATCGCGGTTGAATTTGAGGAGAGAAAGAATGTTGAGTTGCTCACATACGCCTGCGTAGGTAGTTTTGTTATATCGATACCGAAGTTCCATGCACCCACAAAAGAACAATTCTCAACATAGAATGGATTCCCCTGCTGCCCACCAACCGCATTGGTTGTCACTTTGATAGCGCTTGAACCAGGCGTCGTGTTGGTATACGAGAGTGTCAGGTTCCGAAACCCGACGTACTGTCCGTTTCTGGTAGTATAGTGTGCAATCTGTATATCGAACGCGTCCGCTTGCCCCGTCTGAGTAATGGTTGTGATGCCTGGACCTTGACCCTCAATCATGAAGCCTTGTTGTGCGGACATGGCGACTGTTTGCGCGGCCGACAATTTGAAATTACCTGCTGGCAAAACAATCTTTGCACCAAAAGGTCTCGACAAAGCAGCAGTAATTGCGGCAGTAAATGCTGTATCACTGTTAGTCACTCCCGTAGGATCCGCCCCAGCGTATGACATGATCGATATTGTGTCTCCTGTCCACGCTGCCAACGTCCTCGCCGTCGTCGCACCTGTTGCCAAGACAGTCGATGAACTGACATCACCACCAACACTGCTGCAGTCCGTCCCTGTGCCAGCCACATTCCCACTCGCGTCAGTATGCAGACACTGAGCCGTGCCAACCGCATTAGAGAGACTGAGTGCCGGAATCGTTGTAGTTCCTGTAAGCGTCCCGCCCGAGAGGGGAAGATAGTTGCTTGCGGTAATGTTTGTTGGAATATCAGATGCGGTTAATCCCGAAACACCGTTCACCTGTGCACCGGAGATAGTGACGTTGTTGAGACTGTTGATACGTTGCGAAGCAGCAATCGCGCCCCACACACCGCCACCTGCCATTGTGGACGTAGCACCGTAGAGTGCTTGGTGCAATTGCTCTTGAGTCACAAGGTCAGTTTGCGTGGCATCGGGGGTACTGGTGGCGGTGGTCGTCGCCGTTGTTGTGGTAGTGCTTGTAGCAACAGAGGTTGTGCTGGTCAGCTTTTGCAGCAACGCGAGTGTCTTGGGACCTACTGAGCCCGTTGGTGTGAGTTTGTGTGTCTTCTGAAATGTGGTTACTGCTTTGGTAGTAGCCGGACCGTAGGTGCCATTAGGAGTTGCGGCAAGGAAACCTTGTGCTGCAAGAAACTGCTGCAGTGCAAGGACGTCAGCGCCATTGTCATTTTTGGTGAGGGTATGGGTGATAGACACTGTAGGTATTGCAGTAGTTACAACAGATGGAGAGGTTGTTGCGGTGGTGGTGGCAAAAACGAGCGCAGGGACAGACAGCAAAAAGATGGCAGTAGCTGCCACAGACGCGTTGTATTGCATGCTACCAGTGTGCCACCCCCCCCCCCGCGATTGTGCAAGGTGGGTTGTACACAATACTAGGAAGGTAGATGCGCCACTGTTATCGCACCGCTTTGGACACTGCTTCGACTACTCCATTGTCGAAGGGTCCGGGGATGATTTTGTTGGCAGTGGGGCGCTTGACTAACGCGGCGAGATTCTTTGCAGCAGTGAGTTTCATCTTGTCGGTAATCTTGGATACGCGGCGATCGAGTGCACCGCGAAAGATGCCCGGAAAGACGAGCGAATTGTTAATTTGGTTGGGATAGTCGGAGCGACCAGTAGCGACGACTGCAGCACCACCTTTTTTTGCTTCGTCGGGTAGGATCTCGGGCACTGGGTTAGCAAGCGCAAAGACAATTGGCTGCGCCGCCATCAGCTGCACCTCCTTCGCAGTCATGAGCCCTGGGCCGGAGACACCGACAACTACGTCTGCGCCCGTGAGCGCCTCCGCCAAACCGCCCACGATACCGCGCGGATTCGTCTGCGACGCCAGCTCTTTTTTGTATCCCGACAGCTCTGGCCGTGCAGTACTCAAAATGCCTTTGCTGTCGAGCACGATGATGTCTCTGACACCCGCAAGCAGCAGCAACTGAGTAATCGCTGTTCCCGCGGCACCAGCGCCCGAGACGACCACTTTCAACTTTTTAAAATTCTTTTTGACTATGACTGCTGCGTTGCTAAGCGCTGCAAGCACGACAATCGCCGTGCCATGTTGGTCGTCGTGCATCACGGGGATGTCGAGCGCCGCTTTGACGCGCTCCTCTATCTCGAAGCAGTCGGGCGCGGCAAAATCCTCTAGGTTAATGCCACCAAACGCGGGTGCTATGGCGAGAATTGTCTCGACCACCACGTCGATGCGCCGCTCGGCCGGCGTGTTGGCAGGGATGTCGAGCACGATCGGGAACGCGTCGACGTTCGCGAATGTTTTAAAGAGTGCGACTTTGCCCTCCATCACTGGCAGCGCGCCGTAGGGGCCGATGTTGCCGAGCCCTAAGACGGCAGTGCCATCGGAGATAACCGCGACCATACGGCTTTTAATCGTATATTGTTTGGCAAGCGCAGATTGTTTGGAAACGGCATGCAGCGCACCCTTCTTGCCCGCAATGAGCGTCGACACCGCACCAACGCCCGGCGTGTACACGAGCGATAAATCTGCCCGCGTCTTAATCGGCGCCGCTGGCACCACACGAATCTTCCCCTGCAACTTCTTGTGTAACACAATCGCTTGCTGCGCAGTAGTTTCTTTCGTACCACCCTTTGCCCCACTCTTCTTTGTACCCTTCGTGTGTTTGATAGCCATAGAGAGAGTATAGCAGAGTAAAACACCCTCCGACGAGATCCGCCGAGGTTAAACCTCGGCGGAAATAATAGCGAGACTCTGTACTACAGATGACGCGGAGAAAGAACCGCAACAGCATTACCAGAAAATACCTGTTGCATTCTTCGTTCCAAGACACGAACACCAACCTGTGTACCGATACTGGCAAAGCCTGCAGAGTTCTGGACAAGAAAGCGCACCTCTCCATCTGCCGTTGTTTCGAAGCCATAGACAAGCACAAAGTGACCACCCTTTCTCGGCGGCGAATTTTCCGTATGCAGTCGTATCTCTGGGTGCACCGAAGCCATAACATACCAACCCATGAGCAACCTGACACGGATACACAACGTACTCATTCTACGCTCGGGTCGCGCAATAAGACCATGTCGCATCCACAGGGTCTCGGCGAGCTCTTGATGATAGGCGCCACGCCATCCTTTTTCTACACTTTCTATGCGGTACGCAGAACAATCGACCGCGCCGTAGAAAAGTCTTTCAAGAGGAGGCGCGACCATCCCTTCGGCCTTCAATATCATTTGGAGGCAGCACATGGCACACCAATGAGCATTTGGCCGAGGAGATGCTTCGCATTAGAACTCTCAACCCAGCGCTCGACAGCTGACCGGTCGTCAATCTGGCAGGTATAGAAATCTGCCGGGTTGCGACCACGAAACAAGTCTGTCGATGTAGGAAAGTCTGCAAGACCCTCTAAACACATATGCTTTCTCCTTGTTTACCGTTCCGAGGGCTAGAACTTGTATTTTTCAAGAAAAGTCACGGGGAAAAAACTTCCACACTATCCGCCGAGGTTAAACCTCTAAACCTCGGCGAAACATGCTAGTATATTGGGTATGGCAAACCGACCACCTCTTGCTATTGGGGAATGGTATCACTGCTACAATCGCGGCGTAGACAAGCGGCGTGTTTTTCATAATAAAGAATACTACGAACGATTTCTTTTTCTCCTTTATATCGCAAACAGAACCGAGCGCGTGCACACCTCGCACCTTAAAAGCACTCGGCTTGCTGAGGTGCTTGCCGATACCACACTGGACAACTACGAACCACTGGTTGAGATTGGTGCGTACACACTCATGCCAAACCATTTGCATATTGCAGTGCGAGAAATACGTGATGGTGGGATAGCAACATTTATGCAAAAAGTTTTTACTGGGTATACGATGTATTTCAATAAGAGACATGAACGCACTGGCTCGCTATTTGCAAGCACGTACAAATCAAAACACGTTGACGACGATCGCTACATGAAACAACTCATCCACTATATACATCTCAATCCCGTAGAAATTATTGAACCTCGATGGAAAGAAGGAAAGGGTAATATTAAGAAAATAGAAAAATGGTTGCTCACCTATCCATATTCTAGCTTGCCCGATTTTAGTACCGACCGACCAGAGAAAAAAATACTCGGAACAACGGTATTTGAGCTATTTGATAAAATCCCATCAGTACAAGAAATGCTTGAAGAAGCGCAAGAGTACTACCAATCCGCCGAGGTTAAACCTCGGCGGAAAGAATAACTATGCAGCTTACCGATCAACTGACGGCGCATTTTCGGCTTGTAGAGGGGCAGCGGCAGGCGCTCACGAAATTGGGACTCAAGACCGTGCGTGATCTGCTCTTCTACTTCCCTACTCGCTACGAGCAGGCAGGTGGCGAGGCGAGTGTCTCGGGGCTCGTGCTCGGGCAGGAGGCGACGCTCGTCGGCACGCTGGAGAAGTTGGAGACAAAGAAGTCGTGGAAGCGAAAGATCCCCGTGTCGGAGGGCTACCTGCGCGACCAGTCGGGGCGGATTAAGCTGATGTGGTTTAACCAGCCGTACATCGCGAAGATGTATTTGAATGGCACGTGGGTCAAGGCGGTCGGTAAGGTCGCGGGCAAAGAAGGGTCGCTCTACCTCGCCAACCCGCAGCTTGAGCGCGCCGCAATTAGCGAAGAAGGATTGTTTGAGCAGCCGGAAGCAACCATCGACCTCGACTCCCAAAAGAAAACACTGAGCACTGACACGAGCAGTACCACAAAAACACCTGTGCAAGGGGTGGAGAAACATAAACTGTTTGCTGTCTATCCCGAAAGCCGCGGAATCACATCGCTCTGGTTTCGGCATGCGGTAGAGAAGATTCTTGCGGCACCATACGGAGGACCGACCTCCGGAGCGTTGTGGCATTTGATCGATACCATTGAGGATTATCTGCCAGCAGAGATGCTAAAAAGATATAACTTGCCGACGCTCAAGACGGCGCTCGTGTGGATGCACACACCACAAAAAACAAGAGATGCTGACGCGGCACGCAAGCGGTTTGCGTTCGAAGAAGTATTTTTGATCCAACTGGCGAGGCGTCGCGAGCGAGCACGAGAGCTACGTGAGCAGAGCTACACTATCGATGCGCCCGCGAGTGACGTCAACGCGTTTATGGCCGCATTCCCCTTCGCACCAACCAAGGCACAGCATCGCGCGATTGAAATTATTTTGGACGACATGAAAAGCGGCAAACCGATGTCGCGACTCTTGGAGGGCGACGTCGGATCGGGCAAGACGGCGGTCGCCGCAACTGCCGCTTTTTCTACGGTACATACACGCCCAACTGACAAGAAGACAGGACTCGCCGCACATGCTGGAACGCTACAAGTTGCATACATGGCACCAACGGAGATCTTGGCGAAGCAGCACTTTGAGTCGTTTATCAAATACTTTGAACATTTCCCCATTACCATCGGACTCATCACCGGCAGCGGCTGTTACAAATTTCCCTCGAAAATATCTCGCGAAAAAGCAACACCAATTTCTCGCACACAACTGCTCAAACGGGTCGCGTCGGGCGAGATCGCGGCGCTCATCGGCACGCATGCACTGGTTGAAAAGTCGGTGCAGTTCAAACATCTTGCACTCGTGATTATCGACGAGCAGCATCGCTTCGGCACCAACCAGCGCAGAAAATTAGCAAAGAAAAAAATTGGTGAGGAGACATCCCTGCCGCATCTGCTGTCGATGACGGCGACACCGATCCCCCGCACGCTCGCGCTCACCGCCTACGGCGACCTCGACCTCACACTACTCGACGAGATGCCGGCCGGCCGCAAGCGAATCATCACCGAGATTATCAAGCCGGAGAAACGAGGTGCTGCCTACACACTGATGCACGAGCAGTTGCAAGAAGGCAGGCAAGCATATGTGATTTGCCCACGCATCGACGAGCCCGACCCAGAGAAGGCGTTTGCCCTGATGGCAAAGTCGGTGACCGCCGAGGCGAGGCGACTCAAAAAAGAAGTCTTCCCTGAGTACGAGCTGGCGATCCTCCACAGCAAGATGACCTCGAAGGAGAAAGACGACGTGATGGCGCGATTTGCAAGACATGAAATCGATATCTTGGTCGCAACCTCGGTGGTCGAGGTCGGTGTTAATGTCCCCAACGCAACAATGATACTCATCGAGGGCGCCGAGCGTTTTGGTTTGGCACAGCTGCACCAACTGCGCGGACGTGTTGTTCGCTCGAATCATCAGGCATATTGCTTCGTCTGCCCCGAAAGTAAAGGCGAGCATACGTTGGCGCGACTCAAAGCGCTCGCCACAGCAAAAAACGGTTTCGAACTCGCCGAGCAGGACCTCTTGCAGCGCGGCCCGGGCGAGTTGGTCGGCCGCAGCACCTCGGGCGGCACGAGCGCGCGTCAGTGGGGCATCTCGGACATAGGCATGGAGGCGCTGAAAAATATAAAACTGGTCGAAGCCGCACGCGCCGAGGCAATCACCCTTGTTGCACAGGATGAAACGCTAGCAACACATCCCCTACTCGCGCACGCACTCCACCTGCGAGCGCAGATGATGCACTTTGAGTAAAAAGGCACTCGCGTATCAAAAATTGTGCAATAAAAAAGTACGACCTACTCTGCAGCCGCCTCGGGCGCCACTTTTTCCAACTCGGCAAGAAACTCTTTCTCCATCTCTGCCATATCGGCCTCATACTGCGCCAGCGCAGCATCGGTCTCTTTGGCAAACTCTTCGAGTGCCGCCGCGGCGTCATCCATCGCATCTGCTTCGATGGTAGCCGCCTCGTTCTCTAGGTCAACCAACTCCAAGAGCTGTGCCTGTTCCTCAGCAGTAATACTCCCACGCGCAATCGCCACATCCATGATGCCGTTCATCTTATCCAGCACCTCGGGCGAAAACGCCCCCATGCTGATGAATCCTTTTACTTGTTCGAGTGTCATGGTAGTAATATCGCCTACGCCGCAACTTGCAACTGACGCAACATATTCGCATACGGAGAATTTTGTTCTATTGCAGTTCGCTTAGCACGAGCAGCAATATTAAGATTTGTTGCCTCCTGTTTTGCCTGCCTAGATTGATCTAGTGCTGTGTTTTCTCTTTCAGCTCTTTCTCGTTGAGAGTCCATCAGTTGCGCGCGAAGCTCAGCGAGTTTTCTTTCCATCTCGGCTATATTGTTCGTCAATCTTTCTTCTCGTCCCCGCTCCGCGCCAGTAGTATCATCTTCAAATACAGCATGTTGCCGAGCAGATTCTGCTATCTTTCTTCCATACTCTTTTTGCAATGCCAATACTTCGCGCATTGTAGCAGCATTTCTTTTGCGTTCTGTGCGAGCGTTCCACCGTATCCCCAATCGCAAAAATCGAGCACCGAGACCCTGTTCCCGTGCTGCCTTCAGCATATCAGCATCATTGATACGCGTATCTGCTTTATCAGCAGCAACAGCAATCGTACTCTCGACTCTTGCAGCAGCACCTTCCTTTTTTTTCTCAAATTGCTCTAGGTGACCAGCAAGAGCTCTTCTTTGCTCTGGCGACATAGCCTCCAGATGAAGTCTACCTAGGACCACCTCAAGCTGGTCTCTTCCTGCTCGTCGGTGCTCAGGCGTTTGAAATACCGTGTCATTCGCAGGTGTTGGTATATTAAAATCTTCTTTCTTTTGTACCGTTGCGCGACTGGTGTTTTCCATTCCCATATGACAACAGAATACCACCACTGCCGCCCGCGTGCCAAGTGTTTTGCAGATGCTATCTTTTTGTACGCCCGGAGGGATTCGAACCCCCAACCAATCGCGTATAAGGCGACTGCTCTACCATTGAGCTACGGGCGTGTATTTCGCGCAGATGCTTAAGCGCCATTGTAATGTACTCCCAAACGCCGATATTTTCAAAGAATACGTTGCATGTCCCATGTCCGTATCCGTTCTTATACGTAATAGCACTCAATGTCGACTCCTTTATATACGGTTTTCTAAAGGATGCCTGTGGAAGCCCGGTTTCTTTTGACCAGAAATCCGTCTCCATTTTTTGATCCATATCTTTGTATAGATGCAATCGTGCTCGTAATGATTCCCTTGGGATACCGACCGCACCGAGCCAGTGCAAAAACGCTCGTATCACTGCAGGGTCGGTATTCGCTATCGCGACAGTTCCACGCGAGGATTTTGTCCCCTCGCCCCAGTACAAATACAAACCCGCGATAAACAACTCTCGTTGTGTTAGATGCCCAATGTCCGCGACCGCACAAGCATACGCAGCAGCATATCGTGCATCTCTTTTCTTTCGCATTGTCTCGCGGAAGTGTTCTATGCGTTTTGGACTCACATCGCGCAGTAGTCGTATCTGCTCTGCAGAGAGTGGCATATCAGCAAGCCACACACTTAGCGTGCCTTTTGCCACACCGATACACTCCCGTATCTCGGAGTAACTCTTGCCTTGGGCACGCAACGTCCGCGCTTTTTCTCTATCAGCCACTCGAGTCATATAATTGAACCTCTGACATGGTTATTATACACCTAGACTCAAAGAATCACCTGCAATCTCATGCTGCTAGGCGCAGCACGAGGACTCCGTATGGCGGTGGGGTGACAGCTCGCGTTAGAGCGCGGGCAGTTTTGCCACCAGTGCTTCCGTCCCTGTTTGGCACTCAAGTCGCGTCGTTTTATGTAATTCTAAAGAGGTATATAATTAAAGGCATGTTCAGTAAGACGTGTCAGAAATGCGGAAAGACATTCTATAAAAAGATGAGTACTTCTATGCGTAATTGGCAAGAAGTGTCTCGGTACTGCTCTAGGAGATGTACAAATGACGCCAAGATAGGAAAACCATCTTGGAATAAGAATACCACTGGTGTGATGAAAGCAAATGTGACTTCATTCAAAAAAGGCCATGTCACTGTAGTACGACCTGAGAGTATACGTTGTGGCTCTGAAAACAATAGGTGGAAAGGTGGGAAAGTCTCAAAAGACTGCGCTGTCTGCAAAAAGACATTCGTGGTGGATAGATATAGAACGAAATCAGCAAAAACATGTTCACGGAAGTGTGCTGAAACATTTTGCAAAGATCCTGAACAAAGAGAACGAATGAGCAAAATACATCGAGAGAAAATTGCACAAGGAGTTCACAATTCTTTTTGGGGTTATACGAAACTAGTTGATACATTGCGCCACTGTTCTCTATATAGACAGTGGAGGGAGACAGTCTTTAAAAGAGATGACTATTCTTGCCAAGAATGTGGCAACCGTGGCGGCACTTTAAACGCAGACCACATCACACCATTTGCATCTATACTTTTTGCTCATGATATAAAATCATTTGACGACGCTAGAAAATGTAAGGAATTATGGAACTTAGACAATGGAAGGACGCTCTGTAGGAAATGCCACAAAAAGACTCCAACTTTCGCAAAGAGGTTGGATATAAATAGTTATTGGAATCGTAAAATAAATTATATGAAGAAAAATATTACCACGTATCTATCGAAAGAATTTCCTGGTTTCGAAATAAAAGATATTGACAAGCCAATTACGGGAGACAAATTGCAATTGCAGGTGTTCAGCATAGATTTTAAAAGTGCCCAAACAGATATTCTAACTACTTATGCCGCTGTCACGTCTATAAATAGTCTTTCCCTATTTGATGTGGCACGTGATATGAGGGTTGAAATATATCAAGCTCTTGGTCGTGAGCTAGATGACAACAGGGAAACTGATTTCTGGAGTAAAGAGAATCTGGAGCTTGCCCAAAAAAGAGTGGTTCTTTAATTATAAGCGCTCTGACTTCGTCCCCACGGACCACAAAAATAAGGAACGGAGCGACTAAAAATCCACCACCGCTGCTTTCACATCAATCTCTTGCTTCTTTTTTGGCTGGACGCCGTGGACGAGGAGAATCTGCTCGAACTCCTCGCGCTCGATTGTTTCAACTTCAACAAGGCGATGCGCGATCGCGTCCAGGAGCTTGCGGCGCTTGGTGATAATATCAAGCGCTTTTTTGTACGCGCCGTCGACAATATGCTTTACTTCCGCATCGATATCAGCAGATACTTTCTCGCTGTACTCTTTACCTTCGACACCAGCGCCAAACAGTGCGCGACCGCCCTCGCCCTCCAGCGCCACGGTGCCCATTTTGTCCGACATGCCCCAGCGAGTCACCATGTTTCGCGCGAGCGAGGTCAATACCTGTAGGTCGTTACTGGGGCCAGTGGTGATGTCGCCAAACACCTCCTTTTCTGCAATATACCCACCAAGCGACATAGCAATGTCATCCAAAAACTCGTTCTTAGACTGCATGCGGCGATCCTCAAACGGGAGCTTGAGCGTATAGCCCGCAGCACGGCCGCGGCTAATGATAGAAATTTTGTGCACCGGGTCGGCGTACGGCAAGAGCGACGCGACCACCGCGTGCCCCGCCTCGTGGTAGGCGGTAATCTCTTTCTCTTTCGCATTAAGCACATGCGATTTGCGCTCGGGGCCGAGCATCACCTTTTCTATCGAGCGGATGAGGTCAAACTGTGCGACCGTTTTGCGATTTTCTCGCGCAGCGAGGATTGCTCCCTCGTTCATCAGGTTTGCCAAATCGGCGCCCGAGAAGCCTGGTGTGCGCTCGGCGATGACCTCGAGGTTGACATCTTCGGCGAGCGGCTTTTTGCGCGCGTGGATGTTGAGTATCTCAACGCGGTCGCCACGGTCGGGCAGCTCGATCGTGACACGGCGGTCGAAGCGCCCGGGGCGCACGAGCGCTGGGTCGAGCACGTCGGGGCGGTTGGTTGCGGCCATGACAATCACTTTTTCGTTTGGCTCAAAGCCGTCCATCTCGACCAAAATTTGGTTGAGCGTCTGCTCGCGCTCGTCGTTGCCGCCGCCCACCCCCGTGCCGCGCACGCGGCCAACGGCGTCGATTTCATCCACAAAGATAATCGCTGGCGCTGCGCGCTTGGCGGTCAAGAAGAGGTCGCGCACGCGGCTGGCACCAACGCCGACAAACATCTCGACGAACTCCGAGCCAGAAATTGAAAAGAATGGCACGCCCGCCTCGCCTGCCACCGCGCGCGCGAGCAAGGTCTTCCCTGTCCCCGCCGCACCCATAAGCAGTATGCCCTTCGGGATGCGCGCGCCGATGTCGAGAAACTTCTTTGGATTCTTTAAAAAGTCGACAATCTCCAAGAGCTCGACCTTTGCCTCCTTGGCACCCGCAACGTCCTTAAACGTGACACGCTGTGCCGCATCGTCAGGGTCGGTGATGCGTGGCTTGCTCTGTCCAAACGAGAACGCCTGCATCCCCGCGCCGCGCACCTGTCGCGAAAGGTACCAGATAAAAAAGCCGATCAGCAGGAGTGGCGCAAAGAATGGTGCGAGCAACGTGAGCCAATACTGCCAGCTGCTTTCGCGCTTGATGTCGATCGAGACTTTGTCGAGCGCATCCTTGGACACTCCGTAGTTAAAGAGCGTCTGCGAGAGCGCGGTGTCGGGCTCCTTCTTTGCTGTCTTCTCAACTGGGGTGGAACTCGCCTGTGTCGAGGTGGAGACTCCGGCAACATAGGTGATATCGAGGTCGTCGCCCGAGACGACAATCGTCGAGACTTTTCCTGCTTGGACGTCGGTGGCAAGCTGCGAGATGGGGATATCAACCGGCTTTTGCTGATCGGTCGCGAGATAGGTGTACGCACCCGCGAGTAGCAAGAGAATGACAACACTGCTCGCGAGGTTAATCCAAAAGGAGTCGCCGCGCGGCACCTTGGGCGCGGGGGTGGGCTGGTTCGACCCTTTTTTGTGACGTTTGTTGGTCGGCTCTGGCACAGTGAGAATAGTGTACCATACAATGGTATAGTAATCACCGTGAACCTAGTTGAACACAAAAAGGCACGGCTCAACTACGAAACACTCGACGAGTTCGAGGCGGGGCTCGAGCTCATAGGCCACGAGGTCAAAGCCCTGCGCGCCAGACATGGGCGGCTAGAGGGTGCACATATTATTGTCCGCCCGACCTCGGCACGCGCTGCCACCAGCGGCAACGAGGCGTATATTGTGGGGATGTCGATCCCGCCCTACCAAGCGGCAAATACGCCTGCGAGCTACGACCCCGAGCGCACGCGCCGACTCTTGCTCACCAAAAAAGAGCTTGCTACACTTGCCGAAGTGGAGGGACAGAAAGGGTTGACAATCGTCCCACTTGCAGTGTATAGTAAAGGCAGCACATTAAAGCTCCGCATGGCAATCGCCCGCGGTCGAAAGCAGTTCGACAAGCGCGCCGTCCTCAAAGAGCGGGACACCAAGCGCGACATGCGCCGCACCTTGAAAAATCAATAGTGTCTGCTGGCATTCATTTTGAGGCGATGATTCGTTGAGAATCGTATATTCAGAGGGGATGCCAGGCATAGACAATAGAAACAGTTGTGTGACGCGCGCAGTAGAAGCCCAGACCTTCTTAAAAAATCTGGAAACCCTAACTGCAAAATCGTCAGTTACATCGCCGTACTTTTCGGCGAACGAGTTCGCCTTCGCGTAATCCGCCAACGCCAACTCGCATCCGCTCTGCCACCGCCCGAGGGTAGAGGTCGGGTGTTATACATCGGGCTTGTGTGGCAGGAGACCGCTTCCCTCTTGTCGCAGACACCGACGAAGCCGCATGGCGTACGTATTTTGAATCTTCTCGAACGTACGCAGCAAGAAAATTAGAAGATTCTACACTACGTAGAAGCGCACTCGACTCTCTGTTGCACGCGGGTTCGACTCCCGCCATCTCCACCTGTAAAAACATTCGCACCCTGACAAGGGTGCGTTTTGTTTTTTAGGTGGAGATGAGAAACGCGCCTACGCGCGTTTCGTGCAGGAGGAGAAACCTGCCCGACGGCAAGGCGGGGCCGGAGCGTTGCTGCGCACTAGCGCAGCCGCGAGGCGGGGTCGCGACCAAGGCGAGCGACGACGACGCCTTGAGTTGTGACCGACTCCCTATTTCCTCTGCTACAATACACAGCATGAAACAAGGGATGCATCATCTGCATGTGCGAAAGCGGTTGTATAGAAACCTCGAGGAGTTTCCGCATCCAAGGCGCTGGGTGCGCGTGTTTGACTACTTGATGTATGGCGTCTCGATTATCGGCCCCGCCGTGCTGCTGCCGCAGGCGTACCAGCTGTTTGCCTATCGGGATGCAGAAGGGCTGTCACTCGCTACATGGCTCCTCCTCGGCACCATCAACCTGCTGTGGAGCATCTATGGGCTCATCCACCGCGAGCGACTCATCTTCCTCTCCAGCTTCCTGATCGCTGTCCTCGACGCGGTGATTGTCTGCGGAATTTTGCTGTATCGGTAAAGAAAAGGTACCTGACACCTTTTTAGCGAACCAGCAGGAGCTTCGACGGCGCGTGGTGGCCGCTTACGATGCGCACCTGGGCAGGAGTGACGGACAGTTCGGCCGCAACCAGCTCGACCACACGGTGGTTGGCGCGATTTTGCTCGGCTGGCTCTTTGACCGAGACAGCAAAGTGCGTGTCGGACAGCTTTTTGACCGATTCGCGCTTAGCATCGGTCGTGACGCGGACATGGATATACATAGACCTCTCTACTATACGCGCGCCTAGCGTTTTTGGGCACTATGGTATACTATAGAACACACAATCGCTTTGGACACTACTCGCATCAATCAGCAGATCCGCGCGGCGGAAGTTCGTGTTGTCGGCCCCGAGGGGGAGAATTTTGGCGTGCTGTCCTTGGCGGAGGCGCTTGCGCGAGCGGAGGCAGCGGGGCTCGACCTGATCGAGATATCCCCTAACGCTGTCCCCCCGGTTGCAAAAATCATGGAGTATGGTAAATTCCAATACGAACAGGAGAAAAAGCGGCGGGATATCAAGTCGAAATCCCACGCGACCGAGACAAAGAGCGTCCAGGTCAAGATCGGCACCGGCGAAAACGACCTAAACCTCAAGGCAAAACGGGCAGCCGAGTGGCTGCGCGAGGGGCATCGGGTCAAGGTGGATCTCTTCCTGTGGGGGCGGTACAAGTATATGGAGTTCGAGTTCCTCAAAGAGCGGCTGGAGCGATTTCTCAAGCTGATCCCCGAGGAGTACCGCATGGGCGACAGCATCCAAAAGAGCCCCAAAGGACTCACCACCGTTATCGAAAGAGCCGCAAAAAAGAGCTAAAAGAAATAATCCTTCGACTTCGCTCAGGATAAATTAGGAAATGTATGAAAACAAACAAATCATTTACCAAGCGCCTCAAGCTCACCAGCACGGGCAAGATTGTCGCGCGCAAGCCGGGCAAAAACCACTTTAACGCAAAGGAGAGCCGCTCGACACAGCTGGACAACAACCGCACGCAGGATTGGGCTGTCACTGCAAAAGTGTCGCAGCGCTATATCAAGACCGCATCGCCGTCGAAGCGTTAATTTATTTATTTTTAATTCACCTGTATGGCACGTGTAAAAGGAGGAGTCAGTGCGATGAAGCGCCGCAAGAATATTCTTGCGATGACCAAGGGCTACCGGTTTGGCCGCTCGACCAAAACCCGTATGGCGAAGGAGGCGATCTTCCACGCCGGCAAGTACGCCTTCGCACACCGCCGCGATAAAAAGAACGACTTCCGCAAGCTGTGGAACGTCCGTATCAACGCAGGGCTCGACACCGCCGGCACCGTCGCCAGCGCCAACCAAAAGCCGCTTTCCTACTCTCGCCTGATCAACAACCTCAAAAAGGCAAACATCACCCTCAACCGCAAGATGCTCGCCCTCTTGGCAGAGACTCGTCCAGAAACATTCGTGCGTGTTGTCGAGAAGGTGAAGTAAAACTGTCCATGTTACACTGTGCAGTATGATTGCTGCAATAAAATTTGCGCCCGCAAAAGAGCAGGCAGATATCGAGAAGTTGTACGGCAAACCATCTCATAAAAGCGTGCGTTCGGTACGCGCTCATGTATAAGCTATCCTTAGCTAAGCAGAATCACTCCGGCCGTTACAAGCACTGCTGCTGCAAGCTTTCTGCCAAGATCTCCCCTCTCTTTTAAGAATATAACCGCCAACAAGACGGTAACAATGACCGACGCTTGCCGTATCGTGCCAACTTGAGCAGTGTTGCCTCCATAGGTAAGCGCCAAAAGATACAGGACGCCCTGCGTAGCACTACAAACAACCAGCGGCAACATTTTTGTAAGGAAATTTGGCCGAACAAATTGTCTCCATTGCAACAACGCCTTTGGATAAAAAGCCAATATGAAAAATCCACTCAGAAAGTTGGAGAAAGTGCTATACGCAAGGACATCATAGTGCTGCACATTCGCCGAGTCCACCACTATCGCCAAACCTCCAAACACAGTCATTGCCAACGTATATAAAAGCCCCATATCAAACCTAAAGCTCTTCCCCAGTTTCACTACCAGAAAAGTTGCAGCTAGGATTAGAGCAGCGCCGAGCGCATTCCAGCCAGTAAATATTTGATTGAGAAACACAATCGAAGCCACGATAGTGATTACCACCCTTAGACCAGACACGATGATTAACTCTGAAGCCTCAACCAGCTGTAATGCTTTAAACAGAAATACTTGGCACAACCCCCACAACACTGCCGCAAGAAAGAGCAGGTAGATGTTTCCACTAAAAAAAGAAAAATTGGAACCCTTCAGTAATCCAAAGATAAGAACTAAGAATCCCAACAGGAAATGAAAGATGACCGTATAGGAATACGGATTACTCGTATCGTCTCGCATCAATACTCTTTGGAGAATTGTAGCCGCTGAGGAGATAAAAACGCTTAACAGTGTGAGCACAAGCCAACTCATAAAGTAATTATACTAGTAAGTTTAACCCTCCATCGGCTCGAAGTGGAAGGAGGCGCGGTTGATGCGGTCTTTTTTGACCAGCTCGATAACCTGCTCGACGAGCGCCTTGGGGTCGCTGTCGAAAACGATATGGTCGTTAGGACGATGGCCGTTTTTCAAAATATCTTTAATTACCTCCGCTGTTTCCCACGAGCCCTCGAGCACGCCGATCGGTTTTTTGTCTTCAAATGCGATAGTGAACTCGTGTATCGTGCCGATCCGCCCACAGCCAAAGAGCATGCCGTCGACCGAGCGCGTAAAGATGAGGTCGCGCCCGGGGTAGCCAAAGCCGGTGTAGACAATTAAATCCATGTACTCGACCGGCAGGTTGTACAGCTCGATATGCTCCTTTTCGGAGTTCGCAGGTGAGAAGCCGATCGACAGCCCACCACGCTCCTTGACCCCCATCGCTCCCCACAGCGGGAAGCCGGTCGTCGCGCCCGTCACGAGCGCAGCACCCTGCTCGGCGATTTGATGTCCAAGCTCAACACCTTGCTCGTACGCATTCGGCCCGCAGTGCCCCGTCTCTGCCGCGCCCGATATGCCGAGTTTAATCTGCAAGTGTAAATTTTTTGGATTCATGCACTTCGTATTGTAGCACTAGAACTCAATCACTGCCGACTCGTGTTGCTCGGGGGCGGTGGCGCGGATGGCGAGATAGTCGCGGATGCGCTGGACGAGGAAGCCGGAGGCAACGGGCTCACCCATCACGACGAACACCTCCCTCAGTGGCGAGGCCTCGGTCGAAGCACCTGCCACTTGGTTGACAAAGTCAAGCAGTTGCTCGCCATCCATATGTGCCGAGTAGCTGTACATGGTCTCAATGCGGCAGCGCACCGCCACCGTCTCGCCTTTGATATCCACCTTTTTTGCACCGTCGACCAACTTGCGCCCAAGACTCCCCGCCGCTTGGTAGCCAACAATCAGCAAGGTTGACTGCTCGTCGGAGAGGATCTCGCGTTCGTGCGCGACCACGCGCCCACCGTTGCTCATGCCAGAGCCCGCGATCAAAATCTTCGCGCCCCTCTCCTGCCGCACCTTCTGCGACTCACGGACATCGTGCACGAAGTGCAGATTGGGGAACGAGAAGATATGTTCGCCACCTTTGATGCGCGCTTGGATCTCCTCGCTAAAGTACTGCGGGTGTGCCAAGTAGGCGGCGGTAATCTTCTCTGCGAGCGGCGAGTCGATGTAGACTGGCATCGTGGGAATCTTTTTCTCCAAGACCAGCGAGCGGATCTCAAACAAAATATCCTGCGTGCGCTCGGTCGAAAAGGCAGGGATTAGTACAGTGCCGCCCTTGGAGGCTGTTTCGTTGATGATTTTTTCCAATTGATCGCGGCGATGTGAGTCATCCTCGCGCGTGCGATCGCCGTAGACGCTCTCCATCACGACATAGTTCGCCCCCGCAGGGATCTCGACCGGCGGCAAGAGCGGCGAGTTGCCCCCGCCGAGGTCGCCGGTAAACGCCACGGTGCGCACCTGGCCAGCGTCCTCGCGACGAAAAACGGCAATCGCCGAGCCCAAGATATGCCCCGCGTCGTAGAGCTCGACCGACACACCGTCGCCGAGGTCGACCTTTTGATGATACGGTACCGCCTCCCATTGGCTCATCGCCTGTGCGATATCCGCTTCGCTGTAGAGCGGGTCTTTGCCGACATGCTCGGCGGTGCGAGCAGACAAATCCATCGCATCAAACAGCAGCGGCTCGGCAAGCGCCTTCGTTGCCTCAGTTGAGATAATCTTGCCGCGAAAGCCATCGTGCACAAGCTTGGGGATCCGGCCGATGTGGTCAATGTGCGCGTGCGTGTTAATCAACACAGAAATATCGGCAGGGTTGAATTGAAATGCGTCCCAGTTGCTATCCTCGAACGAGTGCTTGCCTTGAAACAAACCGCAATCGATGAGAATCTTTTTTTCGCCCGTATCTAACAAAAAGTTCGAACCCGTCACCGACCCTGCGCCGCCGTAAAAGATGATTTTTGATTGCATGTACCTAGTATAGCTCCTCGACTCCACTCGGAGCAATCAAAAATCCCTCCGAAGAGGGATTTTTGATTGGACCACGAAAGCAAGCGTCTTGCTGTATCATAAGTGGGTGTTCTGTGAGCCACACCAAGGTGCTGCCCAACTTCCAAACTCCCTGCAAAACACTACAGACATTTGCCTTCGTAGTCCTGCCCCTAGTATACCAAACCAGCAAAAATGGCAAACTCTTGGCGAGTTTATTCATCAATCCCAAAACGCTTGTAGGTGTAGATGGTTTTTTTATCGCCAAACCAATACTCGATCTCGTGTGTTGCCTCCTCGGTCGTCTCGGACGCATGCGCGAGGTTAAAGACCGCGCGCTTGTCGACATTGGCACTAATCGCCGAGTCAGCAGAGTAGTCGCCGCGGATGGTGCCAATCTCTGCCAAGTACGGCATCGTGGGGCCGACGATTTTGCGTACCATGTCGACCGCATGCACGCCCTGTACCACCATCCGTACCATCGGCGCCGAGGTGAGATAGCTGACGAGCCAGCCGCGCACTACCTTTCCTACCTCAAGCAGGTCGGAGCTGCCGAAATCTTTTTGTAGGTCAGTCACATCGCGCCCGTACTTTTCGTATGTCGAGAGCGTCTTCTCGCCGAGGCGGCGAATCCACTTCTCTTCCTTTGGATAATGATTGTCGATCTCTTCGCGCGTCGCGAGAAACATATCGAGTGCCACAATCTTCAAATCACGCTGCTCAAACCGCTTGATAATCTCGCCGACGAGCCCCTTCTGCACGCCGTCGGGCTTCACCATCACGAATGTCTTCTCCTCTTTTGGCTGTATCATGCTGGCACTGTACAACAAAAGAGATGCGGATGCAAAAAATAAGAGAAAAGGTACCTGACACCTTTTTTAAAACGTGGTCAAAATCTCGCAACCGTCGCGGGTGACGATGATAGTCTGCTCAAACTCGGCACTGCGCAGCCCGTCGCGGGTGGTGTATGTCCACAGGTCGGCACCCAAGACCACCTGCGGCTTGCCTTCGCAAAAAATCGGCTCGATAGCGAGCACCAGCCCCTCGACGAGCATCTCGCCCTCGCCAGCCTTCCCCTCGTTGGGGATAAATGGCTTTTCGTGCACGGTCTTGCCGAGCGAGTGCCCGCCTAAATCCTCGGCAATGGTGAACTTGTATTTGCGTGCAACGCGCTCAATCGCCGCACCAATGTCGCCCACGTGCGCACCGTGTCGCACTACCTTCAAAGCCTCGGCGAGCGCTTCGCGCGAGGCGGCAACCAACTCGCGGCCACGCGCATCACCCTTGCCCGCGATCACCGTGTATGCCGCATCAGAGAAAAAGCCGTTGTAAGAAACGCCGAGGTCGAGCATCACGATGTCGCCGTCCATAACCACCTTATCCTCGGTCGGGATACCATGCACCACCTCGTCGTTGATCGACACGCACAGCGCCGCGGGGAATGGATACGCAGCACCAGCGGGCTTGTAGTTGAGAAACGCGGGCAATCCGCCACGCTCACGTATCATCTTTTCTGCCGCCAAATCGAGCTCGGCAGCGTTCACTCCCAGCTTCACCAACTTCGCGGTCGCGAGGAGCACATCAGCAAGGATATGTCCCGCCTCGCGTAAGTTCTCTCTGTCACTATCATTCTTAACAATCATACTATTACGCCGCTTGTACCATTATGCTAGGACACCAGCAGCAGCGAGCCCGAGCCGCGCGCGGATATCCGCCTGTACCTCCTCGGCCGAGCGCTCGCCGTCGACGTCGATTACTTCATACAACGGCTGCGTGCGAAACCACGCGATGTTGGGGATCGTCTCCTCGCGCGACCAGCGGAGACGATGGCGGATGCTCTCCTCGGTGTCGTCGTGCCGACCACGCTTGAGCAAGCGCGCCACCGCCTCGTCGTCGGAGATGTTGATACACAGAACGAAAATCTTCTCACGGTTGTAAAACTCCATCGCAGAGTGGAGCGCGGGCACTTGGTCGGCCTGCCGTGGGAAGCCGTCGACGATCAGGTGCTCGTTACCGTGCATGTGGTCGATCAAATAATTTGAAAACTGTGCCGAGCTGATAAAGTAGGAGATCAGTTCGCCGTCGGCGAGCACTTGGCGCACCTTCTGGGGTGTGTAGCCGTCGCGCGACGCGAGCTCGCGCAACTGCTTGCCCATCTCGAAGTGGACAACGGGGCGTGCCGCGTCGTTGGTCGACAAAAACTCCTTCAGCAAGGCGATTTGCGTCCCCTTGCCGCACCCCTGCGGCCCCAAAAAGACGGCGGTGAGTTGGTTCACGCTCCCTATAGTACCGAATTATCGTCAAAACACAATCACTCGCTCTGCATAACACTGGCAAGCACGCGAGCAAACTCCTTCTTTGCAGCATCCAGCTCGCCGTAGGCGTTGGGCACTATAAAGTCCGCCTCCTGCTCGAACGAGAGTTCGCGATTGTACCGCTCCTCCCGCTTTGCCAGCTCCTCCTCGCTCATCGGCGATCGGTCGAGGATGCGACGCTTGACGTCCTCCCACGAACCAGCGGTGATAAAAATGGTGACCACCGACCTCTCCGGCAGCAGCGTCTTGATATTGCGCGCACCGATTGGCTCGACATCTTTGAGTACAAACTTCCCCGCCGCGAGCGCGTCGGTAATCGCTTGCTTGTCGGTGCCGTAGCAGTGCCCGCCGTCAATCATCACCCACTCGAGAAACCGATTGTCGCGCAGCGCCTGCTCGAACTCCTCGTTGGTCGCGAAGTGATACGACACCCCTTCGACCTCACCCTCGCGTATCGGGCGCGTCGTCCATGACCGAGGAAATACAATCTCGGGAAACTGCTCGCGCGCGTACTGCAGCAGCGTACTCTTCCCTGCCCCCGGCACGCCGACAATCAAAACAAGTTTCCCTTGCATGCCAACACTATAGCACACTGCGCCCGAGTTTCTAACAAAAAGGTGCGATTAGTACTCGCGCAGGGAAATCTGCGCGTCGATGCGGCGCGAGAGGTCGAGGACGACCGAGACGACAATGAGGAGCGCGGTGCCGCCGAGGGTGAGCGTCTGGATGTTGGTGATGGACTGCATGATGGTCGGGAGGACGGCGATCACACCGAGGAAGAGCGCGCCGACGAAGGTGATACGGGTGATCACTTTGCTGAGGTAGTCGACCGTCGAGGCGCCAGGGCGCACGCCGGGTATAAACGCGCCGTTCTTCTGCAGGTTCTCGGCGATTTGGTGCGGGTCGAAGGTGACGGCGGTGTAGAAGTAGGTAAAGAGGAATACGAGGATAAAGTACAGCGTGCCGTAAATCCCTAGGTTTTGTAGCCAGTGGAGCACCATGCTTGCTGCGCCCGCGAGCCACGCCGTGTGCGACGTCGCGAAGAAGGTCGCCACCATCTGTGGGATGAGCAAGAGCGACAGCGCGAAGATGATGGGGATCACGCCTGCTTGGTTAAGCCGTAGCGGGAGGTAGGTCGACGAGCCACCGAAGAACTTCATCCCGCGGATGCGCTTGGCGTAAGTCACCGGCACTGGGCGCTCTGCCTCGGTCACCACCACAACAGCTGCCACTATGGCGATTGCTGCAACCAAGAACGCGAGGTACGTCGGGATCTGTGCTGCGCTAAACGTAAAGAGCGCCTGGCTGGCGTCCCTTGGCAAGCGCGCGACAATACCCGCGAAGATGAGCACCGAGACACCATTACCAAGCCCAAACTCGGAGATCAGCTCGCCGAGCCACATCAGGAGCATCGAGCCGGCTGTCACCACGAGCAAGTTTGCTGCGAATTGAAATGGCGAGAGGCTGGAGAGAATCCCCTCGCGCTCGAGGATAAGCAAAAAACTGATACCCTGCACAAGCGCGATGGGCAGCGTGAGCAGCCGCGTGTACTGGCTAAAACGCTGGCGACCCGCCTCGCCCTCCTCTTGGTAGAGCTGCTTGAGACGCGGAATCATCATCGTGAGCAGCTGAAGAATGATGGACGCGGTGATGTACGGGCCGACGCCGAGCAGGACGATCGAGAGGTTCGACAGCCCGCCACCCGAGAAGAGGTTGAGCAGACCAAAAAACTGATTGTTATTTAAAAAGTTTGCCAGCTGTGCCGCGTTGATGCCAGGGATCGGGATCGCCGCGAGGACGCGAAACATCGCGAGTGCGCCGAGTACGAAGAAGAGGCGGTTGCGGAGCAGCCTGTCCGAGAACAGAAGTGTTATTTTTTCGGCGAAGCCGGTCATAGTGTGTTACGCGAGAACCTGTCCCCCTGCCTTCTCAATCTTTATCTTAGCACTTGCGGAGACAACACAATCAGAAACAGTGAGCTTTTTGGTGATCTCGCCCGTGCCGAGGATTTTGACAATCGGCGTCGTGTCGCGGCGAACCGAGAGCACCCCGCGCTCGACCAAGATAATCGGCGAAACGGTGTCACCTGCAGCGAAGATGCGCTCGAGTGCCGCAACATTGACCACCATCGGCTTGTCCTGGATGCTGTAGAGCCCCTGCACGCCACGACCGCGCAGCTTGGGGAGCTTCTTCAACTTCTCGCGGACGTCGGGGCGGATGCTGTGCCCTGCGCGCGCCTTCTGACCCTTGGTGCCGCGGCCAGAGGTCTTGCCGCGCTTGCCGCCACGACCGACGCGCTTTGGCGTCTTGTTGGGAGTTGCTCGCTTGAGTTCGTTGAGTTGCATGATAGTAAATCGATTACACCTTAAGCTTCTTGAGTGCCTCGACTGCGGCGCGAGCATTGTTAAGACCATTCTTGCTGCCCGAGTGGACCTTGCCAACAATGTTGGTGATACCTGCAAGCTCGAGCACGGGTCGGAGCGACGAGCCCGCGACGAGCCCGCGACCGTGCGCCGGCTGGAGCGAGATGCGCGCTGCGCAGAACTTTGCTTCTACCTCGTGCGCAATAGAATTATCTTTGGTGAGCTTGACGGTAATCATATGCTTCTTTGCATCGCGGACAGCCTTGTCGATGGCGAGCGTTGTGTCGCCTGCTTTGCCGAGACCCACACCAACTTTACCCTTTTTGTTACCGATGATGAGCGCGACCGAGAAGGAGAAGCGGCGACCACCAGCGACCACGCGCGCCACGCGACGGATGTTGATCATCTTCTGGTCGAATTCGCTGCGCGTACGTGGCGCGCGGGAAGACGAGCGAGGAGCGCCACGGCCACCGCGCTCGGGGCGACCACCACTGCGGCGAGCACCCGGGGCGCCGCGGCGATCCTGCCCTGCTGCAGCTTCTGGAGCAGCAACAACAGCCGGAGCCTCTGCGACTGGCTGGGTGGTGGTATGCATAGTGTCTTGGATATCAGCCATATATTAAAATTTCAGTCCGCCCTCGCGTGCCGCCTCTGCCACTGCCGCAACTCGGCCAGTATAGCGGAAACCGCCGCGATCGAACACCACCGCACTAATCCCCGCCGCCTTGGCACGCGCTGCGAGCTCACTGCCAAGCTTGGTGGCGCCGTCCATCTTCTTGGCACCTTTTGCGATATCACGTGTCGAGCCCGAGACAAGCGTCTTGCCTGCAGCATCGTCGATAATTTGCGCATGCACATAGCGGTTCGACTTATACACCGACAGGCGCGGGCGCTCGGCGCTGCCAACCACCGACTTGCGGATGCGGTTGTGTCGACGCTCGCGGCCCAATTGTTTTTGTATCGTTTTTTCCATAATAGTCGTGATGGTGCCTTATGCGGACTTCTTACCCTGCTTGCGGCGGATGACCTCGCCCTCGTAGCGGATGCCTTTGCCTTTATACGGCTCGGGCTTCTTCATCGCGCGGACGTTTGCGGCAAACTGCCCGACCGCCTCTTTGTCAAAGCCGCTGATGGTGAGCGCGCTCTTCTCGGCGACGACGGTGAGCCCTTCAGGGATCGCCATCTTGACCGGATGCGAGAAGCCAAGCGCGAGGTTGAGCGTCTTGCCCGACACATCCCACTTAAAGCCGACACCTTCGACGAGCAACTTCTTGCTAAAGCCTGTGGTGACACCAGTCAACATGTTGCGCACATGCGAGGCGTAGGTGCCGAGCGCTGCGCGCGCCTCGATTGAGGTCGACTTTGGCGACACCTGCACCCCCTCGGGGAGCACCTCGATTGCAATCAGGCGATGCCCATTCTTGGTCAATGTCCCCTTCGGGCCTTTGACACGGATATCGCCATCCGAGATGGTGATCTCGGCTTGCTTGGGGATGGCGATTGGTCGTTTTGCTAATCTAGACATGTTGTTGTTTGTTTTTTGCTTGTGGTTGGCGACTTGTCCTGAACGAAGTTGAGGGGACTACCAAATCTCGAACAATGCCTCGCCGCCAACCTTCTTCTCGCGGGCCTCCTTGCCGCTCATAACGCCAGCTGGCGTCGAGAGGACAAGCAACCCGTGGCCACGCTTGACCGGGCGCACATCACGCACCCCGAGGTAGGTGCGGCGCGATGGCTTGGAGAGGCGCTTGACGCCGCTAATGCTTGGCTGGCCGTCTTTGTAGGACAGGGTGACGGAGAGCGGCGCGCCCGGCTTGGACTTCTTATCAATATCAGCGATATAGCCAGCACGCTCGAGCACCTGTGCGATAGCGAGCTTCATCTTCGAAAATGGCAGAGACACGACCTCCTTCTTCGCGCGAGACGCGTTCTGGAGGCGGATGATGAAGTCTGAAATTGGGTCAGTTACCATGTGATTGTATATAGCGAACTACCATGATGATTTTTTAACGCCCGGGATCAATCCCTCGTTTGCTGCCTCGCGGAAGCAGGCGCGGCACATACCGAAATCGCGCATAAACGAGCGCTTGCGGCCACAGCGGAAGCAACGGCGAACCACGCGCGAAGCGAACTTCGGCTCCTTGTTGGATCGTGCTACGGTTGATTTCTTGGCCATACCTTACAGAAAAGCGCCCTTACGGGCTCCCGAGAATATACGCGAAACCGCTCTGGAAGTCAACACGACCGCACTATACCCAACCCATAACCCCCCTTCCCTACCCCCAAACCCGCGTTTTATTGAGCTCTTCCTTGGCACGAAACGCGGTTTCGAGGTTGATGTGATAGTGGTTGCAGATGTCGAGCAGATAGATAAATACGTCTGCTGCCTCAAGCGCGATGTCGTGCGAGGCTGATGCTGCATCGGTTTTGAGCCCTGCCGACTTTCGCGCCGCCTTTGCCAACTCGCCGCACTCCTCCAAAAACAGCATAAACACCTCCGATATACTTTCGTCGGCAAACCCGCGCTCCTCCACCATCCGCGCCACATACTCCTGAAAATCCTTGAGCGTTGGTTTGTCTTGTAGTTGGAGTGTAGAGGTCATATGTCTATACTAGCACCTAGCTGGAGGTGAAACCTCCCGACACGATTAATACATCTTCGAGCCGTTGGGGACGGGGCGCTCGGGCTGCGTGAGTACGACGTTGCCGTCGGCATCAGCGAAACCAGTCGTGAGACACTCGGAGATGAACGGGCCAATTTGCTTTGGCGGGAAGTTGACGACGCAGACGACCTGCCGCCCGAGCAGACTTTCCTTTGAGTAATGCGCGGTAATCTGCGCGCTCGAGCGCTTGATCCCAACCTCTGCGCCAAAGTCGATAGTCAGTTTGTATGCAGGTTTGCGTGCCTCGGGGAAATCCTCCACATGGATAATCGTCCCCACGCGCAGCTCGACCTTCTCAAACTCCGCCCACGTGATTTCGTGCATGCTTCGTATTGTAATTCTCCTCTACCCACCGACGCAAGCAGAAAATGTGGCGGCGTTATCATAGATCTCTATAAAAAAGGTACAGGCGGTCACCGAGTTGATGACCGCCCACGAAAGACACTTCAGTTACAGTGCTGCTCGACGCTTAGCCCGGGAGTGAGTACTCCCGTCCCTCTTCGCGGCGCTGCCGCACCCTTTGAGCAATCTCAAGCTGAGCTGACTGTGAAGCGACAATTGCATCATAGAGTGTACGGCACAAGAAGACCGAGCCTCTGCGATGAAGCGGGCTGTATTTCACAGCAGCGAAGCATTGCGTCGCGTCGAGATTCGCCCCAGAGCCGCGACGAATTGAGTCGAGCTGGTCGTGGCTGAGCAGACCGAAAGCAAGAAGATTATTCTCTTCAGCTGCGTCAACCAAGCTCACCATAACCTGCAGCTCAAAGCTGCAATATTCATCCTCCAGAACGAAAGAGAAGCGGGCGGGAACGCTGTTGCGATGAATCTCCCGAGGGGGAAACAGCGCGTGGATGAGATCCAACTTTCCTGCAGCTGCGCCCGCAACCAGAGGTCGCGAAACACTCTTCTCCAAATCCATCAGATCATGAATGGCTTGGAGAGTTTGCGGATGGAACAGTTCGAACGTTGGGGTCATACGACCCTCCTTTTGTGCATCATGTTCCTCAAGGAAGGCAGGAGGAACAACTGCCCATATCTAGCTTGCGCCAGACGACCAGCCCTCATACAAGGGACTGGAATTACGCTCCAAACATACCACGCCATCCTACATTGTACAGATGCGTGCAAGTTTATACCCACACCTGCGCAATTTTTTTAATTGCAGGTAAGAAAAGGCGGTATACTGATACCATATGGTAACGCCAGAACTTCGTGCGTATGTGAAAGCGCAGCTCGCTGCTGGTGTCGCAGAAAAAGACATCCGCGCCGCGCTCGCGGGCATCGGATGGGATGCCGTGTCGATACAGGAGGCACTAGGCGAAGTCGCGAGCTCGCCAACTGCCCCTGCACAAGTTACACAACCAGCGACGCAACCAACGGCCACCACACAAAAACAGACAACTGCGACACAGTCCCCCACGCAACAGGCGTCGACCGTGGGCACAGTTCAAACATCAACACAGCAGCCAATGGCATCTGTGCAGAAACCAACCATCGAGCCCGCTGGACCAACGACCCATACCGAGCCAGTAAAAGCAGCAACAGCGTCGCGACCGCACTCTGGCATGACGATCACGCCAACCTTGCGCGCGCTCACGGCGATCGACTCGCAGTTTCGCGCAGGAGTCGACAAGGAGACTATCCGCACACTGCTACTTGGTGTTGGCTGGGAACCACACGCGATTGACGAGGCGTTTCTCGCCGTCGAGTGGGAGGAGAATCTACTCTCGCCAGGAGCAAAAGAGGATGCTACTGCTGATACCGCAGCGCCAAAGCTGAGTACCATCGACACCGCGCTCGCGGGAGCATCGACCACACCGACTAAAAAGACCTTGATTGCTATCGACACTCTGCTGCGCGGCGGCGTCTCCAAGGGAGATATTCGTACACTACTGCTTGGCGTCGGCTGGGAAGCACACGCCATCGACCAGGCCTTCTTGGCAGTCGAGTGGCGTGAGAACTCGATTGGATCTACCAGCGCCGCGCCGAGTTCTGCAAACACAGTGGCCGCCCCGCACTCGGCAAAGCCAGCAGAGCCACAGGCGCGGCCAGTCGAGTCGACCACGCGCGAACACTCCGATGAGCCGAAGCAGCCTGCTGAGGCTATCCGCCAATCCGCCCCGGTACAGCCAAGCGTTGCCGAGCAACCTGCACCACAACAGACGCCGCATGCCTCTTCCCCAACAGAACCACCCTTCGCAGTTGTGCACCCCGAGACACCAAAGAACTCGCCTTTTATCCAGCCGGTGAACATCCCCACACAGCAGCAGATGGCGCCTCGACAGTCGAGTGTGATACCATCAATCACAATCACTCCTGCTACAAGCGTGCCCGCTGCTACCTTTACCGCACCAACAAAGTCCCGCGCCAAACTAACTACGCGCACCATTCTTCTTGCTGCCCTCTTTTTCCTCGTGGTGGTGGGCGCTTTGTACCTCTACTTCGTCTACCTTCGTGCGCACTAAACAACCTATTTCTTAAACGGGAAACCGAGATGTGTGAGGTACGCGAGTGCCTCCTTCTTGCTTTTTGCGGTCGTCACAACAGTGATCGCCATGCCAAAGATGTCCTTGAGATCCTCCTCTGCGGTCTCGGGGAAGACGTTATGCTCGCGGATACCGAGCGTGTAGTTGCCCATCTCGTCGACAGACGTCTTGGAGATACCTTTAAAGTCCTTGGTGCGCGGGAGCGCGATGTGGATCAGGCGATTGAGGAAATCCTGCATGCGGCGACCGCGCAGCGTCACCTGGTAGCCGAGCTTGTCGCCAATGCGAGTCTTGTAGGTCGCGATAGACTTCTTGGCACCTCGCACCACTGGCTTCTGCCCCGTGATAACCGCAATGCGCTTCTCGACGAGCGCCACCTTGTTCTTGTCCTTGGTTGAGCCGACGCCGACCGAGATGACGATCTTCTCGAGCTTGGGCGCTTGCATCGCGTTCTTCCACCCGAAGTCGCCTTTGAGTGTCGAGTAGACCGTTTTCTGTTGTGCTTGTATCAGAGTAGACATAAAATTATTTCTTCTTTGCAACTACTTTTTTAGCGACCTTTTTTGGTGCAGCAGCCTTCTTCTCCTTCTTGGCAGCCTCGACGCTGACAACTTTGCTGGCGCGGATCGGGAGATGCTTCTGGATGATCTGACCCTTCTGCCCCTCGCGGCGCGGCTTTTGGTGCTTGGTGTGCATACCGATACCTTCGACGAGCACGAGCCCCAGTCTCGGGAACGACTCGACTA
The DNA here is from genome assembly GCA_903878285.1 of Candidatus Adlerbacteria bacterium. Classification (GTDB taxonomy): domain Bacteria; phylum Patescibacteriota; class Minisyncoccia; order Phycocordibacterales; family SBAW01; genus GWA1-54-10. Next base: position 70,747 of record CAIRHB010000002.1, read on the forward strand.
CCTTGCCGGTTTTGCCCTTCTCGTTGCCCGAGAGGACGCGCACGGTGTCGCCTGTTTTGATGTGTAGTGTGTTCATAAAAATACAAAGGGTTACACCACCTCTGGCGCGCGCGAGATGATCGTCTGGTAGCCGAGCTCCTGCAGCTCGCGCGGGATGGGACCAAAGATGCGGCCTGCCTTTGGCTCCTTGGGGCTCTTGCCGGTGCCCTCGATAATCACCACTGCATTCTCGTCAAAGCGGATATACGAGCCATCCTTGCGGCGGAATGCCTTGCGCTGGCGCACAACGACCGCCTTCACGACATCCTTCTTCTTAATCTGTTTGCGTGGCTCGGCGGTTTGCACAGACAGCACGACGACTTCGCCAATCTCCGCATAGCGCTTCTTAGAGCTCCCAGGAATCTTGAAAATGCGTCCAATCTTGGCGCCGGAATTATCTGCAACAACAACGAGTGTTCGGTCTTGAATCATATAGTTTATTTACCTCGAGCAGCGTCGAGTGGGAAGACGATTTCGAACGACTTGGTCTTGGACAGTGGGCGGCACGAGCGAATAGTCACCTTCTCCCCCTCCTTGGCACGGTTGCCCGGGTTGTGGACACTGTATTTCTTGCTCTGCTTCTGGTACTTCTTGTACTTTGGGTGTTTAACGTAGCGCTCGACCACGACCACCGCCGTGTCTTGCATCTTATCGGACACGACCGTGCCCTTGAGCGTCTTCTTTAAAATAGTCTTTGTTTCCATAGTAGTTTATTTGCCGTGCTGCTTGTCCCGAGCGTCGTCGAGGGAAGTCGAACGAATCGCAGAAAGCTGCGTGAGCGCGCGGGCGATGTCCTTGCGGAGCGTGCGAGCCTGCTTCACATTACGATTTTTACTACCTGCGACCGAAAAGCGCAAGCCCTGGAGCTCATCGCGCTTGCCGCGCACGAGGGTATGCAAGTCTTCGACCGAGTGGTTAGTGAGTGAAAGTTTTTTGCTCATGTTAGTTTCGGGTGACCACTTTTGCCTTGAGCGGGAGCTTCATCGCGGCGCCCGCGAGCGCCTTGGTCGCCACAGCGTCCGAGACACCGTCAACCTCAAAGAGTACGCGCCCCGGCCAGATCTCGACCTGGTAGCCCTCTGGCTCGCCTTTGCCTTTACCGAGCTTCACCTCAGGCGGTTTCTTAGTAAACGGCATGTCAGGGAAGATGCGCACCCACGACTTGCCTGTCTTGCCAAGCGAGCGGGCGATCACCTTGCGTGCGCTCTCGATTTGGTTGGACTTCACGCGAGCGTGCGTCACCGCCTTGAGCCCATGGCTGCCGAAGGCGACCGTCGTGCCGCGCGAGGCGACCAACGCGCGCTTGCTGTTGCGGCGCATCGTGTGCGACTTGCGGAATTTTACTTTTTTCGGGAGTAACATAGTAGTGTAGTGGTGAGCGTGGACTATTTATCCTTGCGTGCATCGTCGGCAAACACCTCGCCGCGGTAGATCCACACCTTGATGCCAATCACACCAAGCGGCAGGTTCGCACGCTCGCGAGCGTAGTCGATATCGGAGCGGAAGGTCTGCAGTGGGATGCGACCCTTCTTGAGCTCCTCGGTGCGCGACATCGAGCCGCCGCCGAGCATGCCCGCCACAGCGATACGCACCCCCTGCACATCGCGGTTTGCGATCACCTTCTCGATCGTCTGCTTGAGCACACGGCGGAAGGGCATGCGCTTCTCGAGCCCCTCGGCGACCATGTAGGCGACGATTGCAGCATTGCTCTCGGGCGAGCGGATCTCCTCGATATCAAGCTTGATGTCGGGTGGGACAGTAAGGTTACGCTTGGTCAAGAAAGCGACAATCTTCTGACGCAGCTTACCAGAGCCCTCGCCCGAGCGGCCGATGATGAGCCCTGGGCGCGAGGTTTTGATAATGATACGCAGCGTCTTCTCGTTGCGCTCAAGCTCAATGCCGCCGATGTGCATCGTGCGCAGCTCCTTCTGCAGGAATTGGCGCAGGAGGATATCCGCCTTCAAGTACTCTTGATACTTCGCGCCCTCGGCAAACCAGCGATGACGCCAGTCGCGGAGGATACCCAAACGGTGTGCAAATGGATGGACAATTTTTGACATAGTATTATTTGGGTGCAACAACTGCCTTCACCTTCACTGGGGCTTTGCGCGACAACGCGAGGGTGATGTGGCTGGTGCGCTTCTTAATCGCCGATGCGCGACCGCGTGCGCGGGGCATCGAGCGCTTAAAGACAATCCCGCCGTTGACCTCGATCTTGGAGATAACCAAGTCAGCGGCGGGGATACCTTTAGACGAACTCGCGTTGGCGAGCGCGGATGAAATGAGCTTCTGCATCGGCTCGCTGGCGCGCTTCGGGAGCTGGGAGAGGAGCGCGAGCGCGCGCTCTGCCGACTTGCCGCGCACCAAATCGGCCACCAAGCGCACCTTGCGCGGCGACTGGCGGTAGTTGGAGAGTGATGCGGTTGCGTCGTGGGTAGTCATGATAGTTTCGGGTATCGTCTGGATGCGAGATTACTTCTTTTTGGCAGCAGCACCCTTCACATCAGTTGCTGCCTTTGCTGCCTGGGCAGATGCAATCTCTGCCTGCTTTGCCTTTGCCTCCTGCTCCTTCTGCATCTTACCGCCGTGACGGACAAACTTCTTCGTCGGGGAGAACTCGCCCAAGCGATGCCCCACCATGTCCTCCGACACCAAGACCTCCAAATGTGTCTTGCCGTTGTAGACACCGAACTTAAAGCCGACCATCTCGGGTGCAATCTGGCTGCGGCGCGCCCACGTCTTAATCACCTCCGCGGTTTGCGGCTTCTTGCCCTCAAGCTTCTTGAGGAGTTTCTCGTCGACGTAGGGTCCTTTTGCAAGCGATCGTGCCATAAATCCAATGTAAAACCCGCATCCGCGGGAATGCAAAGATACTACAGGAAATCTATTACTTGCGCAAGTTTTACGAAAACGGTATGGTGCTGTCTAGAAAACAGCGGGAGTAAAACACATGTCTAAAGCTCTTGAGACCCACAATTTGTCAAATGACGAGTGGGCAATACTTGAGTCGGTATTCCGAGATTATCGCTTTTCTGATAGATTTCTGCGGGTCATAGACAGACTCCGCGCAAAACGGAATGAAGCTCTACCAGCCACAGTACTGTTTGATTTTATGGACGGATTTACGTTCACAGGTCGCGAACTAATGAACGGACATCTGCGCAAGGCGAAAGTGCCGTTTCGTATTGTGAGAGCAAGCAAATACACAAGCGGAGAAGATCCAACCCTCCAGATTGTTCGCTGGAGAGAGTGACCAGCTAATCGCCCCACACAAAACCCCCGCACCTTGGAGAAGTGCGGGGATTCTGCTTTTTTAGATTATTTGCTGCGCTTGCCAACCTTTCGGCGGGAGACGATGAGGTAGTTGGAGTACTTCTTTGGCGAGCGGGTTTTTTGGCCTTTGCCGGTCGGCTTGCCCCATGCCGACTTGGCGCGTCGGAGTCCGCGGCCTTGGCGACCTTCACCACCACCATGTGGGTGGTCGACCGGGTTCATCGCAGTGCTGCGGACAGTCGGGCGGGCCGCTTTCGCGGGGATTGCAAAGATACTACAGGAAGCGCGCCCAAGAGTCAACTTTTTGTACGGGTCCAGCACTTTTGCATCGCAATAGTCGCACCGTAACCGACTATAGTGTAGCGTTTCTATGATCGAGCAAGAATGCTCGGTTAGTTCTTTCAAAAGGAGACGCGGCATGTCTTGGACAGGATTGACACAAGTACAGCGCAACCAGGCAATTATCAATGCTGCCGTTGCCGCCCTGGGCACGACTGGTTACAACTGTAAAGACTGGGCACGACTGGTTGTTCAGAACGCATCCAGTGGTGCTGGCGGCCCGACACGGAATATTCCGGCAACTCAGACGGATCCGAATGATTACATGTGGGTTTCTGACCCCTACGCAATTGGTCAGTCAACCACGATGCAGTCGGCACGGCACCCAACCCCCTTTCTTTGGACGATGATCTTCTACGCCTTCGGGCGCTTTTTTCGTTTCAGTGCCTGCAGATACTTCTCTTCGGGTGTATAGAACCCCAACACTTCCATGAAGCGA
>CAIRHB010000003.1 GCA_903878285.1 Candidatus Adlerbacteria bacterium
AACGCAAGGTATCGTTTGGTTCGCATTCCAAAGAGACCGCAGAGCGGTTGGCGATTCTGCTGTCCGTGTTCATGTCGAAGCGGAGTCAGAATCCACGAGACTGGTTTGGGGAGCTGCTGCAAGGGGTGTGAGGGGTTACGCAGGCACAGATGCACATCCTGTGCAGAGTGTGCTATAGTATCCTCGTTCGAGTGCGAGAGCGGCCATAGTTTAATGGTATGACGGCTCCTTGCCAAGGAGCAGACGGGAGTTCGATTCTCCCTGGCCGCACAAAGACAGGAAATAGAAGCAATCAGACAGCGTCTTTTGAGTGGATAATAGGTTTGTTGTAAATTAAGGATATCTTCATAAAAACTGTGGATAACCTTGGGGACATGTGTATTACGGACAGTCCGATATATGGCAAAAACCGAGAAACGAAGGGTCGGAGATGTTGGTGAGGGGATCGCTTGTACCTACTTGGCAGGGAAGGGTTGGAAGGTGGTTGAGCGAAATTACTGGCGCCCATGGGGCGAAATCGACATTGTCGCCACAGATCCTGACGGTCGGCTGCGCTTCGTCGAGGTTAAATCGATTTGCCGACCCTTAGATGGCTCACGTGAAACATACCGACCGGAGGAGAATATGCATCCACAGAAGCTCCGCCGGCTGTATCGCGTTATTCAGACCTACTTGTTAGAGAAGCGGGTTCGCGAATCGCATCAGTGGCAGCTCGATCTCGTGTGCGTCTATATGGATTTTGAAAAGCGGCGTGCGCGGGTAACAGTGTTGGAGAATATAGTCGGATAAAGGACAGATTGGGGAAATCCGTGATGTCCTTTAGGTAAAATGCAAGAGTATGCTAGAGTGGTAGTGTCACGGGCCGTAGTATACCGGTAGTACACCTGCTTTGGGAGCAGGTTGACCGAGTTCGATTCTCGGCGGCCCGACCAGTAAGTTTCACATGGAACGTGTAACCCTCATAACGAAGCCAGATAACGATTATTCCTTGCTCGACTCGGGTAGGGAGCAGAAGCTTGAGCGCTATGGCGACATGGTGCTCGCGCGTCCCGATCCACAAGCATTATGGGAGCAATTATTGCCACCATCAGCATGGAACAAGGCGGATGGGCGCTATGTGCGTGGTCGTGGGGGTGACAGTGCATCGGGGCAGGGTAGGGGTGGAGATTGGCTCACCAGCAGAGATTTCCCCAGCGAATGGCAAATCGCATTCGGAGGCTCGCAGTTTCTTATCCGCCCGACCTCCTTCAAACACACTGGCCTCTTCCCTGAGCAACTTTCCAATTGGGATTGGGTGCGAGATGTTGTAAACGCTTCGCCAGAACTTGCCTCACAAAAGTCCTCGGCGGCTCCCAGACATTTTGTTCGGCAAGATTCTGGCTCTGCTCCTGCTCCCTCCATCCTTAACTTGTTTGGTTACACAGGTGGTGCGACACTTGCTGCAGCACAAGCGGGTGCGGAAGTGACGCATGTAGATGCCTCCAAAACAGCTGTGGCGTGGGCGAGGGAGAATGCCGCGCTCTCGGGGCTCGCTGAAGCGCCAATTCGCTGGATCGTCGAAGACGCGCTATTATTCGTGAAACGCGAGATCAAACGTGGCAAAAAGTACGATGGCATCATCATGGACCCTCCGGCGTTTGGGCATGGGCCAAAAAACGAGCTGTGGAAGATCGAGGAGGACTTTCTCGAACTATTGCGTCTCTGCGAGGAGCTTTTGAGCGACCAGCCGCTCTTTGTGCTCGTCAACGGCTATGCTGCGGGCTATTCGCCACTCGCGTTCGCGTATAATCTCGAACGGTTTGCAAACAAGCATGGCGGTACGATCCAGTATGGCGACCTTGCTATCGAACAAGAGACTTCATCACGTCTTTTGCCCTGCGGCATCTTTGCGCGCTGGAAAGCCGCGTAACTCCTCTCTGTCTGGATCTCACACCCAGCCCCCGCGTGTATACGTTAGTGCTTTTGTAACACCGCCTCCAATGTTTGTGCCAGTACTGGCGCGACGCTCGTGTTGAAATCAGACGCTTTTGTGTCAATATCACCCGTTAGCAGCGAGATGATACCTCCTTCGTCGAAAGAAGCGAGGCTGCGATCAATGTGGCTGAGGGTAACGGCGCGCAGGTCGCGTGATGCGGTGGTGGTTCCTGCGGTGTCGGTTGTAATAATACCAAGCAGCGCGCCGTCAAATGCGCGCACCAGAGCTCCGCCCGAGGATCCAGCCTGTGAAACGATCGTGCCTCCCGCAGAGACCAGATCGGATCGCTCGGTGTCATTGGTAAACGTATAGATGTTAGTAATCTTTGTTGTAGCGGATGATGCGTACAAGTTGTCGAGTATTATCTGTCCGGAGAGAAATCCTGCAGGGTAGGAGGCAAGGAGTACCTGCTCGCCTCGCTGGGGCGGGTCGGTCGTCAGGGGTAGAGTTGAGACATGGGTGGGTAGGGGAGCGTTGTCTGTACGCGAGGTGATCAGCAGGAAGGCGTAATCATTTTCCCCTGTACCAGTCCCTTGTCTGGCGATTATTTGGCTGGCATTTGCCTCGACCCATGCGGGCGGCAGGTACAGCAGCTCGGCGTTGTAGGTGTTTTTTGCGGGGCTGCCGGTCCGTATGGTGCACTGGACGTTGTTTGGGGTGGGGAAGTTGCGTAGCAAAAAATATTGTGCGACGTGTGCGTTGGTGAGTATGACACCGCGCCCATCGATGATCACGCCGCTTCCGCTGATGGGGCTAAGTGATGTCCCTCCGCCTGTGAGACAAAGAATATTCACGAGTGCAGCACGAGTGCTGGTGTTTACTTCTCCAATCGGTCGCGGAGCGGTAGTCTGCATGGTTGGAGAGGTTGTTGTTGCAGGCTGTGTAGCTGGTGTCTGTGTTGGCGCAGGCGGCGTGGGGGAGTTTGGTTGTGCTGCGGTGGATGTTGCCGTGCTGTGTGGCTTGGTTGCCGACACGGTTTGTTTCTGCAGAGATTCGCTAGAGGTAGTGGCTGTGTGTATTGTTGGGGCAGATGCTGCGGTCTCTCGATGCTGCTGTAGTATAGCGTTGTCAAGCGGGTGCATGAGCCCAGTAATAAAAGCTCCTATGCCGATGATGCCCACAATGATATTCGACAGTATATCCATTGAGTATAGTATAGCGTGCCCCGCGTTTGGTTGCAGTCGCCTCTGTTGCTTGGTACGCTGAGATTGTTCGTAAGCAAAGGCGGGATTAGTTTATTGGTAAAACATCAGTTTTCCAAACTGAGGTGGGGAGTTCGATTCTCCCATCCCGCACCACATCGGTTTACCTGCGAGTATACGCTCTATTTCGGCGTTACTTTGTAAATCCGATTGTCGGCGACGGTGTTGCTATTCTCGAGCACAACCAATTCAAACACATACCCGTGTTCGTGCATCGCTGCCTCAAGTAGCGATAGGTTCTCAGTGTCTTTGTTGGAAAAACCAACATAGAGCACGCCGCCCAGGGCAAGGTACTCCTTTGCCGATTGTAGAAAACGCACCAATATACTGGCTTCTTTGCGCTGTGTCTTAAACGCGTAGGCTAATGGTGTCTGAGTCTTCGCAACCGTCTCGGCATGAAACGGCGGATTAAAGAATATGATGTCGAAGTGGTGCTTGTAGATACTGGGTATCCGCTCGAACAAGTCGCTTTCAAATACCACCCCTTTTGTCTTATGCGGTGAGCCTCTAAGGTTATACCGCGCGTTTTCAACGGCGGTTGTGTTGAGGTCGCTCATCACCACCTCGGTCGCGCCTGCGTCGAGAGCAACTAGACCCATTGCGCCATGTCCGCAGGCGATGTCGGCAATCTTCTTGCCCATAGACAGAGCTCGTACCAGTTTTGCAAACAGTCTCGATGATCGAAATCGGTTTGATGGGTACACGTTGGGGAACACTGTCATACACAATCCCTCGAACAAGATTCGGTACGGGTTGGTATTTTGCGATATGTGCGTATATATTGCTGTCGTATTGAGCGCGGGGTAGTAGATAGGCGGAACATATTCCTTTCGTACCAGATTGGTAAGATAAGCAACCGCAATAGCTGCTGCCTCGTACCCGTCTCTTGCGTAGTACAGCGTCGTCTTGTCTGTATGCATCAATCCTTCTTGCGCGAACGACTCGATAAGATTTCTATACCGCGCAAAATAGGCGCCTACTAAGATAATCGGCTTGTTGATTTCGCCAAGAATATTCAAGATGTGTACCTCCAGAACCTCGTGAAAGGTGCCGACTGCGCCAGGGAGCGCGATGTATATATCACCCAGCTCTATAAGCCGCCGTTGGCGTTCGTAATGATGCGTATACCCTTCGTACTCCGTTAGGTGCTGGTTGGGGAGCGGTTCATAGTCTGCAAGAGCAATACCGTACATACTGCCGTTGTTTTCATATACGGTCTTTGCGACGGTGCCCATCAGGCCGGTTGCACTCCCGCCGTTGTTAACTCCGAAGCCAGCGCGAGAAATACCCTCCGCAACAACAACCGCGTCCCGCAGGTAGGTGGCATCCTCGGTGTCGTTTCTGCTCGAGAATATGGTTGCACGAGGTGTGTACCCCTTTTTCGTTTTTGTATCCATAGATGTTGCGATTTGTCTGCAAGATTTGCTTTGTGTAGAGAGAGGATCTGCTCGCCACGGCTTGACTTATGTTTGTAATACTGTCCTAAAGATAGGTACGTGTCAATATGTGTCAAGACATGATTGACAACAGGGGTGCGCGCGCATAGTATGAGTCGGTGGACATACAAAATACTCTTGAACAGCTTGGGTTTACCGATAAAGAAATACAAGTGTATCTGGCGGTATTGCGGTTTGGTAAGATCACGCCAGCAAAGGTGGCAGCGTACACCAAGATGCGTAGGCCAAACGTATACAATGTCGCCAGCAGCCTCGTCTCAAAAGGGGTAATCGCCGAAGATGTCGCTGACAAGACGATGCACTTGCTCGCACTGCCTCCTACCAGCCTCGCTGCATCGGTTAATCGAGCGAAAGCAGACATACAGAAAAGAGAGGCGCTTGTGGGTGTTGCCGTTGAACAACTCACTCAGTTGGTGTCAGAAAAGACCTACCCTGTCCCAAGACTACGCTTTGTTGAGGAGGGTGAGCTGCGAGACTATCTGTTTCAGAATGCCGACAAGTGGCACAGGAGCGTTATACATGCTGACAAAGTGTGGTGGGGGTTTCAGGACCACAGTTTTGTCGAGCAGTACAAGGAGTGGATTGAGTGGGCGGGGAAGCGTTTTGCAGAGTCATCCTATACCGTTAAATTGCTGAGTAATGTTTCGAGCGCAGAACAGAATATGCACGGGAAGATCGCAGCGCGCGACGTTCGTTTTTTGGAAGATACGGCGCAGTTTACTTCGACCACTTGGGTTGCTGGCGAGTATATCGTCATGATTTCTAACAGAAAAAGACCTTTTTATCTAATCGAAATACACGATGCGCTGATGGCGCAAAATATGCGCGAAATGTTTAAAAAGATGTGGATACTCACCCAATAACACAAAAAACCACCCAACCTGGGTGGTTTTTTGGTGAGAACGCTGCTGTGTGACTATTTGACTGCCTCCTTGAGCGCCTTTGCTGCCTGGAACTTCGGCACGTTCATCGCCGGGACATGGACGGTCTCGCCGGTGCGTGGGTTGCGTGCTGCGCGAGCGGCACGCTTCTTTGTCTTAAAAATACCCAGACCTGCGATCGACACCTCACCGTGCTTCTTGAGCTCGCCCACGATCGCCTCGACGACGGTCTCGACTGCGCGCTCTGCGTCTGCTTTGGTCGAACCAAGGACGCCCTGCACCTTCTCTGCGATATCCTGCTTGTTCATATGCTCTATAAATGTTGGCCTATAAATGGGAGAACGCACGCTGCTACCCTGTGTCGCTAGTATACCCTCTCCAAAAAACCGCGCAATAGAGCCACGGGGATAGCGCAGTTTGACTAAAATAGATACTATTTCATAATTTTATGCTATAATGTGCGACATGTCTATAAAAACAAACAGTATCTCACCCGCCGCAGTGTCGAAGAAGCAGAAAAACGTTGCTATTATTGGACTTTCTGGCGTGCCCGGAAGCTTTTCTGAACAGGCGGCGCGCACCTTTGCCGAAAAAGCGAAGCGAGAAAACCCGCAGTTTTCCTACCTAGTCTCGGTCGAGAACGTGCTTGCTGCGCTCGAGGCGGGGGATATCACCATTGGCATCTTTCCTATCGAGAACTCAAACGGCGGTGTGGTGATCGAGGCGGTGTATGCGATGGCAAAGCACCGATTTGTCGTCAAAAAGTTGTTTGAGGTCGACGTGCACCACTGCCTGTTGGTGCAAAAAGGCGTTCGGTCGGATGAGATTAAAACAATCACCTCGCACGACCAAGCGATCAAACAGTGCCGGATGTACCTACGCCGCCGCTGGCCCAAGGTCAAGGTCGTCGAGTATGCCGACACCGCCAAAGCTGCTGCCGACCTCGCCGTGGGCACTCTGCCGCGCACGACGGCGGTCATCGCCTCTGCCGCTGCCGCCCGCCGCTACAAGCTTGATATTCTCGAAGAGTCGATCCAAGACCTCAAGTTTAACTACACCAACTTCGTTGTCGCGCTGCCGTTCCCCGTTGCAAAATAACGCTTTCCAAGGGTTACCCTTGGATAGATGTGTGTGGTGCACTATCCCACAACGCTTCGAGGATTTTGCGCAGGGCGTCGGCGGCATTTTTGTTATCGATAATAGTGGCGTGGAGGTGTTTGGCATCATCGATGCGGATAAAGTCATTGCCCACTTCGAAGGAGATATTACCCGGAAACCCTTCTACTGCAACGCTTTTCATCTCGATGCTTTCTTGTTCGGTGGGCGAAAGGTGCTTAAGATCGATAAGAAAGCCGCCAACCGCGCTGCTTTCGCGCAAGATTTTAAATCTGATATCCGCGTTGACCGCCTGCGCGTCCCAGCGTGAGTAGAGCTCGGTGACGCGCGGGTCGGAGTCGGTGAGCGTGCCATAAAACGAGACGAAGGTCTTGCCGCGCATCTGCTCGAGCTTGTGCTGCAGCGCCTCTTGCATGCCTGCGATGCCGCTATAAAAATACACATTTGCCCCTGGTACGGTGCGCAGTTGCTCGAACTGTGGCAGAAGTTGTTCGACTGTTCGTACTTTTGCGCGCTGCTCCTCGACGTACTCGCGAATATTCTTTGCCGAAAAGAGCGCCTTTTTTGCATGTGGCACCTTGAGCGCCAACCCTTTCTTGCGCAGGTCGTCTAAAGTCACATACACCGTCGGGCGTTTGATCCCGCAACGCTCGGCGACCCGATACGCCGTCGCGCTCTCGAGTGATAGGAGTGCCAAATATACCCGTGCCTCCTTGTCGGAGAGCCCAATCTCCTCCAGCGAGCGCAACAGTGCCGAGTCAAATTCCATATCGCACATGCTATGTCCAAATATAAAAAGAGTCAATAAAAGTGACTACTCTATAAATGTTTTTGATACTAAGTGCATTTCATGGACATACAATTGGCATCGATTGACTATTGTTCTGGTACGTTCATATTTAGTCGCGGAATCGCTAGGCGTGGTGCTTAGTGATGGGTGGAGCAAAAGTTATGACAAATCGAGATATTGCTGACATTGTTTTCACAGTGGTAGCCCTGCCGCTGTGTGCTGGCGCAGGCATCTTTCTGGCGTATGCAAGACGAGCCGTCAACACGCCCAGAGAGGAGGGGTTGCTGCGAGCGTTGACGCTATTTGCTTTTTCCCTCGCCGGATGGTTTGTCGTCGCGGGGGTAACGTTCTCCTCGCTCGCTATTGGCATCAAGTACTTGTTACAGCAGGAATGTGTTGGTCTTGCTCCCTTGTACGGTCTTGTTGGATTCGTTTTGCTTCTTGCCACCAACGCTTGGTGGGAGAGGAGAATGGAAAAAAAGGAGGGATAACAACGCGCCGCCGAGGTTAAACCTCGGCGGCGCAACTGTTTTTCAGGGTGTATTATGTGGTAATGGTGTACAACATAGCTTTTGTTGATGGACAGAACCTGCATCTCGGCACGAGAGGGGATGGGTGGTCTATCGACCATAGAAAGTTTAGGATATACCTCGCAGAAAAGTATCACGTACAAGAAGCGTACTACTTCCTTGGGTTTGTGTCCGATGACGAGCAGGACTTGTACGACAAACTCCAAAAGGCAGGATTTATCCTTTGTTTTCGTGAGTATTCATCTGCTCTTCGGGGGAGCAAGAAGGGGAACGTAGACAGCGACATAATCTTCAGTGTTATGAAAAAGATTGCGGATGGTGATTCTTTCGGTAAAATCTTCCTTGTTTCAGGTGATGGTGATTATAAGAAGTTGGTGGACTATCTGGTCAAGAAAGGGAGATTCGGGAAGATGTTGTTTCCAAACCGCAAGTTTGCCTCGTCTTTGTATCGAACGCTTGGTGGAGAATACTTTGATTATCTCAACACAGAGGATGTGCGAGCAAAGATAGCGTATAGCCGAAAATGAAAAATGCCCCTTAGGCATTTCGCCGTTTGGGTCCTTTTTCGTATTGATACGTCAACAGTATACACTACTACCGTGCAAACTCAATGGCGCGGGTTTCGCGGATGACGGCGACTTTGATTTCGCCCGGATACTTCAGCTCGTTCTCAATTCGCAGGGCGATGTTGCGCGCTACGTCGCGCGCGGCGAAGTCGCTCATGTCCTCGGGGCGGACAAAAACACGCACCTCGCGCCCAGCGGAGATAGCGTAGCACTTCTCGACACCGGGGAAGGACATCGCGATCTCCTCGATATCTGCCAAGCGTTTGAGATACTGCTCGACCGAGTCGCGCCGTGCGCCGGGGCGGCCGCCCGAGATCGCGTCGGCGACCTGGACGATGACCGACTCGACCGTTTCATACGGATATTCTTCGTGGTGCGCCTGCATGGCCTTGACCACTTCGTCGGAGACATTAAACTTTTGCAAAATGCGGCGGCCGATCTCGACATGGGTGCCCTGCACCTCGTGGTCGAGTGCCTTGCCGATGTCGTGCAGGAGCGCGCCTGCGCGAGCGACCTGCGGGTTGGCGCCAACCTCCTCGGCGATCATGCCCGCGATGTGCGCCATCTCGAGCGAGTGCTGCAGCACCGATTGCCCGTAGGATGTGCGGAAGTGCAGCCGACCGAGGATCATCAGCAGGCGCGGGTCTAGGTTGAGCACCCCTGCCTCAAACGCTGCTGCCTCGGCCTTTTCTTTAATAATCTTATTGACCTCGGCTTTTGCCTTCTCGACATGTTCCTCGATCTTGGCAGGCTGGATGCGGCCGTCGAGAATAAGGTTCTCGAGTGCCACACGAGCAATCGCGCGACGCATCGGGTCGAACGACGAAAGCAAGATAGAGCCCGGCGTGTCGTCGATAATCACCTCGACGCCCGACGCCCGCTCAAACGCTTTGATATTGCGGCCTTCTTTGCCGATAATCTTGCCCTTGAGCTCATCGTTCGGAATCGTAATCGCAGTCGCCATCGTGTCAGACGCGACCGAGTTGCCGAGGCGGTGTATCGCGGTGGTCAGAATCTCCTTCGCGCGGCGCTCAAGTTTTTCCATCCCGTCGCGCTCCAGCTTGGCAACACGCATCATCAAGTCTTCGTCCGACTCGCGCCCCAGCTCGGCAAAGAGCTGCTCTTTTGCCTGCTCCATACTCAAACCGGCGACCTTGGCGAGCTCTTTTGATCGCTCGGCGAGCAACGCATCTGCCTTTTCTTTAATCGCTTTTACCTCCTCGATGCGCGCTTTGACAGCAGTAACCTCGGCGTCGAGCTCTCCCTGCTTTTTGTCGAGCGACTCCTCGCGCTTAAAGATACGATCCTCGGCGCGGGTAATCTTCTCCTCCTTATCATGCAAATCGCCCTCGGCGATGAGGAGTTTTTGACGTGCCTCCTCCTCGGCCCGCTCGGTAATCTGCTTGGCATCCTCCCGCGCGGTCAGGAGAATCTCTTTAATCTCAATCTCGATTGACCCCTTACGCGCAAGGAGCAGCAGCCAGCGGAACACGTAGCCAATGATGGCGCCCCCCAGCGTCGCCAGCGCGAGGAGTAGAAACACAAGTTTTAATGACATAAAAGTAGTACATAGGGAATATAAGAGGAACATCCCTACGATACCAAAAAAAACAGTATTCGGCTACTTTTTGCCGCCGTTTGCAAGGATAGTGCCCTTGTGGCCGAAGATTTCATCGACGATGCCGTACTTCTTTGCCTCCTCTGCGCTCATAAAGTAGTCGCGCTCGACATCCTGCTCGATCTTCGACAGCGGCTGGCCGGTCGCCTTGGAAAGGATTTTGTTTAAACGATCGCGTGTGGCGATGATGTGCTTGGCAGTGATCTCGATGTCGGTCGCCTGACCTTGTGCCCCGCCCCACGGCTGGTGGATCATCACCTCGGCGTTTGGCAGAGTAAAACGCTTACCCTTCGCGCCGCAGGCAAGAAGAATCGCCGCCGCAGACGCCGCCATTCCGACGCAGATTGTCGCGACGTCGGGCTTGATATAGGACATAGTGTCGAGCATCGCGAGCGCTGAGGTCACCGATCCGCCGGGCGAGTTGATATAGAGCTGGATATCCTTCTTGGGGTCTTCCATAGCCAAAAAGAGGAGCTGCGCGATGACAATATTTGCCATGTGGTCGTCGATCGGCCCGCCGAGGAAAATAATGCGGTCTTTGAGCAGTCGCGAGTAAATGTCGAACGCTCTTTCTCCGTAGGGCGTCTTCTCCACGACCATCGGCACGAGCTGGTTGTAGGTTGTGTTGTCTTGCATCTGCCTATACTACCAAATTGTCCGCGAGGTGCAATTTCAATTTCTCCCACACCCACTTTCCGCGGTAGTATAGAGGGTATGAAAGGACCGAAGGGGCCAGGAAGTGCAGCAAGTCTGAGGGTGTCGCTTGCAGAGAAACACGTTCCTAACCAAGAGCCTGTGGTAGAGTCACCAAATACTATTGAGAAAATGGTTAGCGTCCTTAGTAGTCAAGACGCACAACGTGTATTAGATGCACAGAATAAAATTCGTGAAACCATTCGTTGTGGAGGTGACAAGCGCAACGAGTGTCTCGAGTCCTTCGAGTTTGCAATGTCTGCAGCGTTACAAGAGGGAATGCTTCTAACGCCAGACCTTATGTTATTTCTTTCAGAAACCGCACATGCAGCAGAAGTGTCTCTTTTTGGAAGACGTCTAACCCTTTCTGTGTACTCTAGTCAGCTTGCCCCTGGGTTTTCTGATGAGATATCTCGTCTAGAGCAGTCAGAGGATTCGTCCGCAATTGTTAAACTACATAAATTGATTGATGCATATCAAACACTACAAGCATCGTTTTTAGATATCAATCCAGATGACCCAGAATGGCAGGACAGTAGACTGTCCCGCGGTCCGTTGCAGGACGTCATGGATGCCAAACTGAGTAGTGTGGTGCGAATGCAACAGAATTACTTACTGCGCGAACATGCAAGAGAAAGTTTTGAGGGCGCAGATTTGTATGGAGACAGCGGTACCACAGTAAAGAAAGGAGGCATGTCAGGCACGCCTGGTGGTATGCAAGATTCCTTTATTTTTTCGCACGAAGTGTTGCAGGCATCAAACACCCTTCGTCGGCAGTTGGGCGTTTGGGAGGGCTATCCGGTGGCGCAAGAATTAGTGCCACTTGCGCCTGGTTATGTCGGCTTTTACTCGCACGGTCGATTGGAAAAAGTATATGCAGCGCCGATTGAAGTTGTTAACACTGACAAAGAAGACCAAGCTCTTGTTGCTCAAAACAACACCACGCACGACTGGATATATGGTTCGTTAAACCGGCCACTGTCACCCTACGCCCGTTCTTCTTTAGGACTCAATAAATTGCGTGATTACTGGAATCTCATCAAACAACTGGGGGATGAACAGTTTTACTTTGATCTTGATCGCATTGATCTCGGAGCGCTTCATCCAATGGTGCGTACAACCATACTGGAACATAACGCTTATATCTTACAAAGACTGCATTCTTTGGATCCGAAGCCTGCGCCTGTGTCAGAGGCAGAAGTGGACGAGAAATTGTTTCTCGGGGATGCTACCGACGATCGAAAGTATTTGTATAAATATTTTTCAAGTTATGGAATGCGTCGAAAAGTAGAAAATGATTTTGGCGTATCAATAGCATCTCTGCACTTTGCAGAACAAATGGAGTTTATGGATTTGCTAAACAGTGCGGATACAGAAAACTTTGCCCAATATCAAGAATTCTGTTCGCTTTATGGGGTAGATGCGTTGCGAACTTTCTTAGTAACAAATAAAGACTCTGTGCTACGCGATAAGGTGTTTGAGTTCGCGCGTGCAACAACGCCCGAGCAGGCGCGTGCTGTGTTTGCTGCATACGGCTCGCTGGTCGAGTCGATTGACCACATGGGTGAGTATCTGCGCGAGTCGTTTGGTGCGCAGGACACAGGCGCCGTGGGTGCGGTAGTCGAGCGACAACTTAACCGCGCACGCAAGCTGCTTGCTGATGCGCACACGTACAAAGACGAACCCGAGCGGTTGGTGGCGCTCGCGCAGTCGGTGCAGGCCGATATTGCGCTGTTTACCGACGCATGTCGTGTGCTCAAAACACGCAATCAATTGTCGCTCGAGCAGGTGCGGGACGGCACACTCGAGAGTGTCAACGCAGCGCAGCTCCAAGAGGTCGACTGTACAAACATGCGGGACATTTGGGAATATCGCTACGCGGGGAAGTATGGCGCGGAGTTGGAGCACGAGTTGCGAACACAATTTGAAAAGGCGCTCGCGAGTGAGCAGACCACGTTCTATATTTATCGCTATAAAGGTCAGATTGCGTGCTACTTTTCTGCAGAGCACATTGGCATCAGCGAAGACGAACTCCCTAAGAAGCATCTCGCCTCGTTTCTCACGAGCCAGTCGTTTGAGGGTGGCATGCTCGGTCAGGCGGTGATGGAGCAAGGCATCGACCAAGAACAAAAAGGCTCGGTATTGGTCGCGGAGTCGGACGTCGACATTGCACGCACCCCTATCGTGAGCAAATACTTCGAGGACTACAACTTCTACGCCACGCACCGCTTTGAAGACCAAGGTGAACCAACACTTGCTTTAGAGCGACGCGAGGGAGATCTATTTGCTACCAAGCACTTGAGCAAAAAGGATGTCCAGGCACGTGCGCATCATGGTGAGTCGTCGATGCTGGCTCAATTTGTAGAGAGCGACACTGTGCCCAACTTCGACCACTATCTCCAAAGAAATATGGTGTTGACCCGGTATTTTGTTGCCAAAGATGCGCAAGGGGCGCAAAAATACTACGCGGTGTTCGAACGATTGTCACTTTCGCCAGCGCTTGCTTTAGCTGCATGAGTCTTGGGTACATATGCGCTCGGATGACTCCACGCCAACTCAAACAGCCCGCGATGCATGGCAGCGATTGCGGGATCGTTGACGATGACACCAATCTTCTGGGCGCCGAATGTGAGATATGACACGCGGTCGTCATATATCTGCGTCGAGACACCGAATGTGGGTGTTGACCACGGGATAAGCCGCTCTTCCGTAAGGTCGTTGAGATACCCTTGGTCGACGAGTGCTCGGTTAGCGGGTGTGTCGACGGCGATGTTGCGCTTGTGGAGGCCTCGTTTTTTGCGAGCGATACCAAACGCTCTGCTTGCCTCACTCATCTCGCGCTCCACCGTCTCGATGTCTATATAGGCGAGTATTTCGGTCTTTGCGGTGAGTGCGTCGTTGAGCACCTCACGTACACCATCTGCGCCTTCGTAAAACCGTATGCCCGGCTTGCCTGACACAAGGTTGAAGTCGGATATGAGCCGCGAGATCGCGCCTTTGAGCGAGGACTTTGCATTTTGAGCATTTTCGAAGCGTTTTTCGACCAATTCCTGCAACTTCAGCGGGTGCGCAGGGGCAAATACGGCGACTTTGCCCGGTTCGTCGCGTTTTTCGACCAAGCCGGATGCCTCGAGACTGCCCAGTACCTTATATACCAGTGGGCGGGAGAGGGGGACGTGCCTTTTGAGCACCCCAGCCTGCAAGGGGCCGCGCAGTACGAGCGTCTCGTAGACGAGCGCCTCGTCTTTCGTCAAACCTGCTTCGACCAAGCTCTGACCATAGGAAAGTTCTTTGGTGTCCATACTGCCAGTATAGTCGCAGAGGACAATTTGTCAAGCTTCCGTGACAGAAAAAACCTTATTTCACATAAAATACATACAAATCAAGGGTATTTTGCGTGACACGAGCACGATTATTTGCCACGCATAGCTTGACACTTGGCAACCAAGATGCTACGATGTTGTCAGAACCAAGGGGCTTCACCCCAAGGCAAGTTCATCACAAACGGGAGGTTTCATTCGAATCGTCCCCCACCTCTAGTCCCGACTGCCATCTTGGTATAGGGGAGGTACTACGGCCATCCTGAGAGTAATCAAAGGACTAAGCGTAGAAAGAGGAGAGGGTGGGGATGAGAGACGGCTCGAAGAAAATCTACATTTGCAGATATGGTCTCTTGGGTATGGCGCCTCCGCAAATGGGCTCCCAGCCGTGAGAGTAGGGCGAGAAGCCGGCCGTATCGACCGAGTGCTAACGCAAGTTAGGACATCGTTTGGAGAGAAAGACCTAAACCAGCTTTATCTCCAAGAATGTCTTCGCTGCCAAAGGGGTGTGGTGCCCCGAGTAGGAGAGAGAAGATGATCGTTGACAATTGAATAGGAAGAATAGGTAGTAACGTGAAAAAACTTT
Organism: Candidatus Adlerbacteria bacterium; assembly: GCA_903878285.1. Classification (GTDB taxonomy): domain Bacteria; phylum Patescibacteriota; class Minisyncoccia; order Phycocordibacterales; family SBAW01; genus GWA1-54-10. Next base: position 14,735 of record CAIRHB010000003.1, read on the forward strand.
CTGCGAGAGCAGATAATCACAGTGTTATTCCTCTTCTCCGGCAATAGATGTGAATTTAGTGCCGGAAAGAGGGGTCGCAACATCCGTCGCTTTGGCGAGGATGGGTGATTCCTAAAGGGGCAGACACCGCGAACGCGAGAGCTAGTAGCCCTGTCCCTTGTAACGGCCCAGATCGGGCCAACCGACCGGCGCGGTATCGCCGAGAGCTCTAGGAGAGCGAAGATGGAGATTCAGTTCGAGACTATGATTTCGGTCGGCGAACAGCCGACCGACCTCGTGGACTTTTTCCGGCAGATGTTGCCGGAATTCGAGGCGGCGGAATGGAACGGGGCTATGCCCCGTCTCTTCCAGCGGGGCATTCCCACCTGGCGGTGGGATGAAATCCTCGCGGACGGTGTCCGCGAGGTGTCTGAAGGGGAGGCCGAGCGCCTCGGCCTCACCACGTTGAATGGAGACCTGGCGTGGCGCACTGCCACGTCCGGGTACCTCTATGCCCCGGGGACGATCCGGGACGATCCGGAGCTTCCCGGTGTTCGTTGGTGCCGGTGGGAGTACCACGGCGCCCGCCGTGGTTTCGGCAGCCAGAGATGGCTGCCACCCGAGTGCGTGCCCGACCCGCAGGCTGCGGGTCGCCTCCGGGTCACGGAAGTGACCGGTACGTACGGCCGCGCCGAGCGGCTTCGGCGGCGTGAGCCACCACTTCCGCCGGAGGTGTTGCCCGAGTAGGGCAACACCTCAAACCCCTCCGTATGGGGATATTTCTTTTGTTCGTGCGAGCGCTGACACGGCAGCGTTCGCAACAGGCCGGGGAGTGCCTGGGTACAAACTCTCCAAACCCGAGGCGAGCGCATCTGGAACATGTCGCTCGTCCTCCTACTTGAAGCCAGTATCCGATGACTCACTATGAGCTAATCGAATAGCGGTTTCAAACGAGGAGAAAGGAAATCCACCCATGTGATCCCTCTTTTCCGCACTATGCCGGTATGCGAGCAGCACAAATATGTTTGCGCTCGCCCCATCGTGCTGGAAAGAGGGGTCGCATATCCGTCGCTTTGGCGAGGATGAGTGATACCCTACGTTCACAACGGCCGCACATGCGGCCAAATATGGAGAGTAAAATGAAAATCGTGTTCACGACGACGTCGACTTTTTCTTTTGACACGCTCATCGCGTTGACGAACGTGGAAGGGGTCGGCTACGACCCCAACTTCGGCTGCACAGCCGAGGTGGCGACCTGCCTGAAAGGGCAGGTCAAACTCTATCAGAAGGGGGCACTGGTGCAGGAAGCCCCGGCGGAGGGGTTCCGTTGGAAAGAGGTCGTCGTCGACGACCTCAAGGGCATGAAGGCGACATGGGTGACCCACGCGGGGCACACTTACGGCCTCCTGGGCGACCAGCCTGACGGCAGGGTCGCCTGGGTGTACAACGGCCCCGACCGAGGTTTCCTCCATCAGGTGTTACTGCCTGCTCTGGAGGACCCACGGGTTCTGTGGGTCGAGGGTTCCTATGGGCGATACGAGGGTCCCGACGCCCTCGAGGCCTACCGCCGTCGCAAGACGGCGTGGGTTAAAATGTTTGACCCACTGCGGCGGGCGAAGGAGCTCGACGGTCGCCCGTCGAGCTTCGATGTTGGCCGGGTTGCGGCCGCCGCCTACGTGGCGGCCGTGACCGAAGACCAGGAGACTCACCCGCCATACTGGCAGGAGATCCTGTCCTGCCTGGAACGGCTGGGTTAATTCTTCTCGTTCGGTGTGTGTTTTGCCCGCACACCGGACGTCTGGCTAGGCAACACTTGGCGCGGGCGGTGGTTGGTTCCACCGCTCGCATCTTGGTCCCGACAATGCTTTGGTTAGCAACGTCAGGTCCTTCTTTGAGGACATAACTGCGCGGCTCATGGTGAGCCTCGGGTGGTGTCTTCAAACAGAGGAGAGACTGTTGGTCAAAAAGAAAGAACCCGAGATCATTAATCTCGACAACACCATGCTCTCGGCGGACACCGTCGCGGCGTGGCGTGCTGTCGCCGAGCGTATCGGCCCGGCGTTTTTGCAGATTAGGATTCGCCCAAGCGACATCCCCGACGAGCGGGCGCGGGTCGAGCTCGACGGTGCGTTGACGATTTTCGTCACGCTGCCGGGCGGCAGGGGCGAGATCAGTTTGCGTGTACCAGCTGAGCACTGGTTGCGCAAGCAGTAGGGGCGGGAGACAACCCGCCTAGCAACAGAAGCAGCCCGCCACCTTGGTGGTCGGCTGCAAAAATCCCGCGCAGTTCGACTCTGCGCGGTTCCGTCTCGGGATGGTGTCCCGACTGATGAGTCCCCCCTCGTCCCTCGATATGCTCGGGACTACGAAGGGCAAGTTAGGACGAAACGGAAGAATAAAAAAATTGCCCCTCCGGCGTTGCGGGTGAGTGGTGCGTTGAGCTTTCGCTCCGCACTAGCTAATACTACGCGAGCGAGACCTCAAAATCTCTCTCCTCGCGCATCAATCGCGCCCGCAGCGCCGGGGGTGTATCTCTATATCGTCGTGATTGCGCGCAACAGCTTGTTGATGCTTCGCGTTGTTTTGGTATCGAGCGTGCCGATAGTCTTGATAATCCGTCGTGCATCAATCGCTCGCAGTTGGAAGATGAGCGCGATTGAGGTTGTGGACAATCCATTTTCTTTGCTAGGCGAAATCGGGAGAGTCGAGGTAAAGCGCAAAGATGCCGAGTTTGAGGTGAGTGGAATAAGTAATGCGATACCGTTTTGTACCGAGACGATAATGCCAGGACGCAATCCAACTTGCTCATGTCCGAAGGGTGTAGCGCCAAGGTCGACCATGACGACAGAACCGGCAGCATGTTTCATGCGCGCTGTTTGTGTGACCAATGGGAAAAGTCGGCGGTCGAGGCAGCGTCCCACATCCCGAGCTCTTCTTGTAGTTGGGTATCTAGCTGCAAGAGTTGGTTGTAGTGTGTGAGTGCATTGTGCACGTACTCCTGCTCGGAGATATTAAGTCGCGCACGATTGCTCGCAACCTGTTTTTTTGCTGTTTGCGAGATGGTGAGTTTCATGTCAGACAGTATAGCATAGTGCGCCAAAAATCTCTCCTCGCGCATCAATCGCGCCCGCAGCGCTGGGGGTGTATCCTGTTTCATGCATCAAAAAACCACCGACTCGGTATGAGCGGTGGTCTTTTGCGTGTGTTGTGATGCGGGGAAGGGAACAGTTGCAACGTTATTCGTGTGAGTGTCCTTCGTGGTCGCTGTGGTCATGTCCCTCATGTGCATCTGGTTTCGCAGATGCGGGAGTGGAAATATCTTCGCCCTCAAGGAGTTTGAGGACACGCTCGTTGCGCAGGACGGTTTCGATATGGACGCGGACCAACTCGGGGCGCGCGTCGGGGAAGTGCTCGAGCGCATGTTTGAGTTCTTCATCAACCTGCGCGGTGTCAGCCTCGACTTTTTGCTCGACGGCGAGCTTGTTGAGTGCCAACTGGAGCTTTGCGCGTTTGCGTGCCTGCTCGCGGAAGTCGTCGCGGATCTCGTCATCGGTCTTTTTGACCTGCTTGAGGTACTCGTCGAACGACAACCCAAAGCGCGCGATATCTTCCTTCATCTGCTCGATAATCTTCTCGAGCTCGCTTTCGACAAAGACGCGCGGAACAGCGACGTCGGTCTGCTCGAGTAATGCGTCGACGATTTTGCCGCGTCGCGTGTCTTTCGCTTTCTGCACCTTTTCCTGCTGCATATTCTCGCGCAGTTTGGTCTTGAGGTCGCTCAGGTCGGCAAATTGTCCCAACGATTGTGCAAAGGCGTCATCGAGCGCAGGGAGGGCGGTCTTCTTTTCTGTTGTCTCTGTCGCACTATCAGTCGCCGTCTCGGTGCTTGCGTCAACTGCCTGTGTTTCGTCCTTTGCGGCGCGTGCTTTGCGGATCTGCTCGAGCGCTTCGTCGATCTCCGAATCGAGCACGTCGGGTACGGTGTCGACGGCGACCTTGCCGGCGATCTCCTGCCAGTCCTTGGGGAGCGTCACGAGGGGGTAGACTGCTGCAACAACGGTGATGCCAACGGGGTTGCCGGGAGCTAACTTGGTGATCTTTACATCTGGTCGGCCGACCGCGTCCACCTTGTGTTCATCAAGTAAAACGGGGTAGAGGTCGCGCATGTACAGCTCGACCGCCTCCTCGAGGAGCGCGACCTCACCAACGCGCTGTCGCACCATAGCCTCTGGCACGTGTCCTTTGCGAAACCCGGGCATCTCGACGTCTTCGGTAATCGACGCGAGCGCACGCGTGCTGTACACGGTCAGCTCGGCCGCAGGAATCTCGCCCGAGAGCTCGACCTCAGAGTCGGGCAGCTCTTTTTTAGTAAACGTCTTTGCAATATCAGTGAGAGCCATGTGATGGGATAGTTTGCGAGTAGTTTTTTGTAAGTGTGCGAGTAGGGAAGTGATAGCTGCCTATTTTTTGCTGTACTTGTCGGCGTAGAGCTTGATGCTCTTCTCAAACGCAGCAACTGCCGCGTCGGCGTCCTGTGCCTCGCCGACCTCCACCGGCGCTGGCTTGCCCTTGAGCATCTTGTACGTCTCGAAGAAGTGGCGAAACTCTTTGATCGTGTGCTTGTTTATGTCGGCGAGCGAACGCACGTCATCCCAGCGCTTGTCCTCGGTCGGAACGGCGATAATCTTATAGTCCGACTCGCCGCTGTCGATCATCGGTAGCACCGCGACCGGGCGCACCGTGACCAAGATGCCGGGCGCGAGCGGGTAGGTGGTGAGCACGACCACGTCGAGCGGGTCGCCGTCGTCCCAGAGTGTCTGCGGCACAAAGCCGTAGTCGAACGGATACGCAGCGGCCGAGTAGTTTGCACGGTCGAGCTTAATCAAGCCTGTTTTTTTATCGAGCTCGTACTTGTTGTTTGATCCGCGAGGGATCTCGATGATTACGTTCATCTCCTGTGCGCTGCCCGGCTCGATATCTTGCCAAAGATTCATGTGTTTTTTCAGATTAGTTTTGTAAGTAGTGAGTATGTACTACTGAATACTAGTTCATACGCGAGCAGTATTGCTACTGTGCGTGTACCTCGCCTGTTGCGTCCGTTGCAGCGACCGTCTCGCCGCGAGTCGACTGGATGTCGATGCGCCAGCCGGTCAACTTTGCGGCGAGGCGTACATTTTGTCCACCGCGACCAATCGCCAACGACTGCTGGTCCTCGGCGACCTTGATCGACGCCTTGTGCTCTGCCTCGTCGAGCTCGACCGACGTGATGCGTGCGGGCGAGAGCGCCTCTTCGATAAACTGCTTTGGGTTTTCGTTCCACTCGATGATGTCGATTTTCTCGCCGCCGAGCTCGGAGGTCACGGTCGAGACGCGCACGCCGCGCTGTCCGACCAAGGAACCGACTGGGTCGACATGCGGGTCGGTCGAAGCGACGGCGACCTTTGACCGGCTGCCAGCCTCGCGCGCGATCGCCTTAAATACCACAGTGCCATGTGCTGCCTCGGGTGCCTCCATCTCGAAGAGTTTTGCGAGGAAGTTCGGATGTGCGCGGGAGAGGCGTAGGTAGATGCCGCGCGGGCTGTCCTCGACTTGGTAGAGCAGGCCGCGAATACGCTCGCCTTGGCGGTAGCGCTCGCCAGGGATCTGCTCGTCGTAGGGGAGGATGCCGGTTGCGCGGCCGAGGTCGACAAAAATATTACCGCGCTCCATACGTTGCACGGTGCCAGAAACAATCTCGCCCTGGCGTTTGCCAAACTCGGCAACAACGGAGACCTTCTCTGCTTCGCGGATCTTTTGGATAATCACCTGCTTGGCGGTCTGTGCGGCGATGCGGCCATAATCATCCTTTGCCTCGAGCGGGAAGACGAGCTCGTCGCCCACCTTCGCATCGCGCTTGATAAATTTGGCGTCCGCAAGCGGGATATGCTGCTCGGCGTTAAAGCGCGGCAGAGTGTCTTCCTCTTCATCTTCCTTGTCCTCCGTAGCTTCAGCGGAAGAGGAGTCCGAGTCGCTAAAGCGCACGGTGCTTTCGTCGACAACTTCTTTGACCTGCTGGAACTCGGTTGTGCCTGCGGCTAAGTCGATCTGCGCACGGATAATCTGCCCGCGCTTGGCGTACTCCTTTTTATATGCGGTCGCGAGCGCCGCCTCGATTGCCTCGACAACTTTGGCGCGCGGAATACCGCGCTCGTCCTCCAACTCGCCGAGCACCGAATTGATAACTTTAAGATCAAACATGGTGTATAAAATTAGTGAATAGTAAGCCCATTTCGCCCTTCTGGCAGCACCTCTGGTACTCCTGAGAAAAGAACGACCGCCCTCTCGGGGCGGTTACCAGACACATCCACTATATATGGAGCGGGTGGGGAAGTCAACTCGCGCAAGCGACTCCTGTCTTGGTTTAAATAGGGTTAATGCCGCACCAGACAAGGTACGGCATTTTTTAGATCAGAAGGTTTCCTCGTACTGTCTCGCTCCTGTTCTGGCGACCCTCGCCACGTTCTCCATAGACCCAACTGAATCTATAGGGCACCACGTCATTTCTGCGATTTCTGCATCTCGATCAGTTCCAATGCAGTTAATCACAGCGAGGAATATCTGCACGGTGTCCCTTTTCCCTTCTCCTTCTGTGTAGTATTTTCCTAGTTCTCGTAGTGAAAGGGCTTCACATCCGAGTTCTTCTCGTAACTCACGTTGGATTGCGGTCTCGGGCGTTTCTTTCCTTGGGTTGTACTTTCCTCCTGGAAGATTCCAGAGTGATTTGTCGCCGTAAGTGTGCCGCACCAAGAGAATGTTGCCAATCTCTCTCTCGAGTACTACAACCGCTTTAACGCCGAATGTTTTTGGACGGAACAGTTTCCAATAGATTCGGACCAGCGGCATAAGTGCTTTTAGTATTAGCGCTTTCATATTAGTACCTCACGGAGATGTTCAGGGGATCATCGAAACGCACGCGCACCAATACCCTCCTTCCTTTATAGGGCATTCTTCCGTGCAGGGTAATTTTATTGTTGATCAACAATATATCACCCCGCTGCCATCTGTGCCTAACCAAGAGGCTCCTTTCAAGGATGGTGTCGACTGTTTTGTACAAGTCTGCATCCTGGATACCGCGTCCTTGATGCCGAATATAGTTTTCAGGCACCTGGCCTCTGTATCTTAGGCTGCTTCTGTTGCACAACGGATGAACAGCGTTTTCCCTTGGGTATGCCCTGCTGAAGTACTCGATTTCGGTGCAGGCAATTTCAGGGTGGTCGCGTTCTATAATTGCGCAAGCTTGTTTGCCGTTATAAACACTGGTCTCTCCCCCTGTTTCTGCTGGAACAACACAACCAAGAGCAAAATAGGGAGTGATTCCAGCTGTTGCATACACGCTTTCTGAGTGGATTGCCAAGGGTTTGTCGTCTCCGCACCCTTCTAGGGTGACATATGCGGCCGATTTCGAAATCGTTCTGCCAAGAAGCACCATTGCAATGGTGAGGTATCTTTCCAGCTCTGCCGTATCTGTAGGCAGAGAAACCGGTCGAATTAAGACATAACCCTGCTCCTCTAGCTGTTGCATTGCGGAGTTTCTCGCTACCTCTGTTGAGGTGTCAAGCATTACAGGCTTAAGACTAGCCATCTTCAACCTCCAATTGCAAGAGTTCTTCCAAATGGAAATATAGCAGGCTTTTCTCGTCTCGTCCCGTCACTTATGCCCGCCCTTTGCCGCGGTTTCAAGAAAAAACGTCTACATGTTTCTCGCAAAAAGCTCTCGTAGACCCTCTGCGGAAGTGTGCAAAATAGAGCGTATCGGTATGGGGAACGGTGTCTCGATATGCCCCAAGTTTAAAATAGGCTTCTACCGCGTCGTCAGGATGGCCGATGAATCCCTCAAAAGACGCAAATGATGTCCCGTTAAGAAACGCCTCTGTGCGTCCTTGATGATTTGCAGCAATGCGATAGTGCACCATAAACCGCTGCCAGCTACCGAGCTCGATAGGTGGTGCTTTAAAGGTAAGCCTCTCTTCTTTTGATTGGATGATGAATATAACGTTGCCGTTTTTATAGCGAAGCGCTAATGCTGGGCGTCTATTGCCGACTTGTTTCCAACTCGCGAACAAAAGGCGGTTGTTGATTACGACAAAATCCTTGGGTATATACACGGAAAATGCATACCAGACGTCCGTACCAGCGGGGAGTATAACCTCTTTTCTTTCGGACAATTCTGAACGCTCTGTACCGTTGCCATCGCCTCCTATTTCAGGAAGATCGCCTTGATGCACGGTGACTTTTAGTGCTGGTCCTGCTGTGCCGTCAACATCGTGCACCATCTCAAAACGATCCTCCCTAATCCTTTTCAAGTTCCAGAATGATGTGTCTATCTCGGCAGATACAAAGTCATCTGAATATTCGATACCTCCTGTCTCCATCATGAGTGTAATTATACACTTTTCTTTTGCACTCTCACGCTCGATTGCGCGCGAGTGCGGTATACTAGAGACATGATTGCTGATGGGGAACAGCTTGGAGTGTTCTTGGTGGATGCGGGGTTTGTGACACGCTCGCAGTTGCGTGCTGCACAAGAAGTGGCTGCGCGGTCGGGTGAGTCGCTTGCAGCTGCGATTGTGTCGCAGGGCATGCTCGACGAGGACGAGTTGCGTCGCGGGATGGCGGCGGCGTTTGGTGTGCCGTTTGTGACGCTCGCGCGCGAGGATGTGTCGACCGAGGCGCTGCAGCATATCCCCGAGCCGTTTTCTCGCACGCACAATATCGTCGCCTTTCGGCAGACGGGCGACTCGCTCGAGATCGCCCTCTTCGACCTCGCTGACTTGGAAAAAATCGAGCAGCTGCAACACAAATTGCGCTTCCGTATCCTGCCACGGCTCACCAACCGCGCGTCGATGCGCACCGCGCTCGTCGAGTATCAAAAGCATCTTAAAAAGCGTTTTGGCGACGCGATTGTCGAGGAGGCAAACGTGCTCGCCGAGCGCCTACAGAAGTTTGCCCGATCTGACGAAACCGATACTTCCACATCTGATGCTGCAGAAGATATAACGCTAACGCTCGCCGACCAACAAGCAGCAGCGCGGCTGACCGACCTTTTGGTGCAGCATGCGCTGACGAGCCAAGCATCGCATGTACACATCGACCCGACGGAGCGCGGCGCGTTGGTGCGCTACCGCATCGGCGGCATGTTGCACGAAGCGATGCAGATCCCGCTCCACGCGGGCAAGGCGCTGGTCGCACGGCTGCGTCAGCTCGCGGGGCTTTCTGCTGCGGTCGGCGACACAACACAGGAAGTATCACAGGAGGGGCGATTTAAAGTGTCGCTCAACGCGGCGTCCGAGGACGAGTACGCTGTGCGCGTATACGGCGCTCATGCGACAGAGCATGGTCGCGTGACGCTGCATATTGTGCCGACGCGTTCGGGGCGGCGTGGCTTTACGCCCGAGTCGCTCGGGCTGCATGGCCAGGAGCTTGAGGAGTTGCACCGGCTTGCGCGCGTGAGTTCTGGGTTGGTGCTTGTGTGCGGCCCCGCCGACTCGGGTAGGACAACGCTGCTCTATACGTTACTTGATATGCTTGGCGGCGTGTCGCGCACCGTTGGCACGGTCGAGAACACGATTGAGCATCGCGTGCCGCTTGCGCAGCAATCGCAGGCAGGTTCGGGGCAGGGAATATCCACTGCCGCGCGGCTGCGTACATTACTTTTGCAGGATACCGATGTGATTATGTTGGCAAACATTGCCGACCGTGAGACAGCCGCGCTCGCGGTGTCGGCGGCAAATCGTGGCGTGTTGGTGCTCGCGGGGGTGTCGGGCAACAGTGCCGCTGCGGGTATTGATACACTGCGGCGTTTTGGCGTTTCACCGAATATCCTTGCGTCATCGCTCCAACTGGTGATCGCGACACGTCTGGTCCGCCGTCTGTGTTCCAGACACGAGACACATCGGCTGTCGCGGCTTGAGGCAGACACACTAGAAGAAAAGGCAGAGTTTAGCCGCGTCCTCGCGGCGCTTAAGGAGGAAGGTTTTGCGGACTCCAATGCACAGTGGAAGGATGTGACGTTTTCGCGGCCCGAACCGTGCGGCGAGTGTCGCGGCGGCTACCAAGGGCGGCTTGGTGTGCAGGAGGTCGCTCCGGTGTCGCGAGTACTGCGTGACGCGATCATCCGTGGCGGCGATCTTGCGGATATCGAGCGTCTGCTCGCCGAGGAAGGGGTGCTGAATCTCGTCGAAGATGGACTATACAAGGCGGCTCGGGGGCAGACCAGTGTCGAAGAGATTTTGAAAGTGGCGTGAGTCTCACCGAGCGGGTACTATAGATACATGATAGCAACAAAAAAGTCGCCTGCTAAAAAGCCGCTGGTAATTGCAAACTGGAAGGCGTATCTTACGCGCCCCGAGGAGGTGCAGCGCTTCGCGCTCGCGTATACGCGCATCGCTAAAAAATATTCCCACGTCGATCTCTTGATTGCGCCACCGTTTGTTCTGTTGCCAGCAACAATCGCAGCGTTTAGGAAAGCAGGCGTGCGGATTGCCGCGCAGAGTGTGTCGCCCTTTGTTGACGAAAAGCAGACCGGCGAGGTCGAGGCGTCGATGCTTAAATCACTCGGTGTCTCGCAGGTTATTGTCGGGCACTCGGAGCGGCGGCAGTATGAGAGCAACGACGTGGTGCGCGCGCAGGTTGCCGCTGCGGCAAAAGCAGGCCTCTCTATCATCTTGTGTGTCGGCGAACAGGAGCGCGACGCGGCAGGCGGACATTTTTCTGTTATTGCATCGCAACTCACCACCGCTCTAGAGAAAACAACAATACCTGCAACAAAGATTATCGTTGCATACGAGCCCGTGTGGGCAATCGGCAAAAGTGCCAAGGATGCGATGCAGCCAGATGATGCGCACGAGACGGTTATTTTTATACGCAAAAATCTCGCCGATATTCTCGGGCGCGCAGCGGGGGTCAAGGTGCCGATCCTCTATGGCGGCTCGGTCGAGGCAGAGAACGCGAGAGATCTGCTCGTCTCTGGGGGCGTGTCGGGATTTTTGGTCGGACATGCAAGCACCAAGGTGGATTTGCTCACGGCGCTGCTTGCTGCGATTCAGTAACAGCCTCTATTCCTGCAGACCTTCTTATTTACTCAAGACGTATCTACTCTATGTATAGCTTCGCAACCATCACCGACGCAATCAACTTGCAGTGTATTAAACCAGGCACGCGCGTCCTGTTGCGCACGAGTCTTAATGTACCTGTTGCTGCCGATGGCTCCATTGGTGATATGTTCCGGCTCACGCGCTCACTGCCAACGATCAAGTTGTTGATGGAGAAAAAAGCAAAGGTGATCATTGTGGGTTACATCGGCCGCCAAGGCGACACACTGCGCCCCGTGCATGCGGCACTGCAAACGTTGCTGCCTGATACAAAAATATCTTTTTTTGATGGAAAGATAGGTGATGCGCGAGCGGTTGTTGATCAGCTAGCAGAAGGGGAGTGTGTGATGCTCGAGAATATCCGTCGCGAGAAGGGCGAGGAGGATCCTGTATCTGCCGACGGCGCACAACTAGTGGCCGACCTGGCAGCACTCGCTGATATGTTTGTCGACGACGCGTTTGCCGAGGCGCATCGCGCGTATGCGTCCAATTGTGGCGTCACGAGCAAGCTGCCGTCCTACGCAGGGCTCTTGTTTACCGAAGAGGTAGAGAAATTGTCCGAAGCACTGACACCAACAGGGAAGTCGCTCGCGATTATCGGTGGTGCCAAGTTTGAAACAAAAGAGCCGCTGTTGATAAAACTCCTAGACACATACGAGGCGGTGCTCCTTGGCGGCGCGCTTGCCGACGATGTGTTGCGCGCGCGTGGCAACCCTGTTGGATCCTCGCTCATCTCGGGAGAGCCGATTCCGGTTTCTATCGCCAGCAACAGCACACTGGTGGTCCCAACTGATGTGGTAGTGGTCGAGGAGGGGGTGAGCGCCGAACGCGAGTGTACTGTCAACGATGTCCGCGCGACTGAGCACATTGTCGACATTGGTGCAGCAACGTCGAGGGCATGGGCGGAAAAGATCTCGCAGGCAGCGTTTGTATTGTGGAACGGCCCGATGGGCGTCTATGAACAAGGGTTCGAGGACGGCACCGATGCGCTCGTCGAAGCAATCTCGCGCTCGACGTGCCATGCAGTCATCGGCGGCGGCGACACGGCAGCAGCAATAGCCAAGTTCCCGCTCGACCCGTCACGGGTCTTTATCTCCACCGGCGGCGGCGCAATGCTCCAATTCCTCGCCGACGGCACGCTGCCTGCGATCGACGCGCTTTCTAAAAAGTAACATTGGCGAGTTGACGTGGCTACAGAACTGTGTATACTTTGTAATACAGCTATGCAAAGAGAAGCGTCGTACCCTCGCGCACTCGCTCTGGCAGCAGGATAAGAAAGTGGAGTAAACAGGCGGCAAGTACCTCTAACTATGGAAATCACATCAACGCTCACCAACACATCTGGGCAAGAGGTACACATCACCTATCGCAATATCGAGAGCGAGCTTGATATTGTAGGCAAAAAAGTTTCTGCGGTGCATGCGTTTTGTTTCTCAAAAGACCAGCTTGTTATTGTGCATGATGCGGCAAAAAGGTCTTGGACTCCTCCCGGAGGGAGCGTGGAAGAAGGCGAAAGCGTGAGCGACGCGATACAAAGAGAGGTTCGCGAAGAGACGAATATGAAAGTCGTGTGCCAAAAGGTTATTGGCTGCCAAGACATAACCACGCTCGCAGGAACCACCTCGCAGATACGGTCGGCATGTATCGTCGAGCCGTATGGAGATTTTATCGCCGACCCCGACAACGACGTGACCGAGATACAACTCATCGACCCAAAAGACTATAAAAAGTATTTTGATTGGGGCGCGATCGGCGACCGACTAATGGAACGAGCACTGGAAGCAAAAGCACACCTGCAAGCAGAATTGGATAAGTAAAAGGCGACCATTGCTGGCCGCCCCGCATTAAACCGCAACTACGACACGATGATTTCGGTTACTGTTTGTATCTCCTCAAGAGAGTAACCTTTCCAAAGGAGCCACCCCCTATACTCACTTCCGCATTCAGCGTCATTCCAAGCCTGCTCAAAGTTGCCACGAACTATGGCAAGTTGCGCAGCTGGCTCAGTGGTCCAGAATGAATCGTAAGTGTAGCGCTTCGCTTCCTCAATGTTTTTGCTTACCATACAAAACACATCGCAGTGATACACAACCGAGCCGTCGGGGAGGATATACTTGATGATGTACTTCATGGCGAACTCCTACTGTATTGAGCAGTACTGCTCATTGTTGAAGAACTTTCTCGAAGAAACCGCGAGCGAGTCGTGGCTTCTATAGAGGGGAGAAGGACCAACTTCTCCCATGTAAACCTCCTTTCTGTTGTCTCGGAGCGGACTATTCCGCGCCGATCTTGGCAGCTTGTGCCTTGAGCTGCTCCAGGCCTTTCGACCAGTCCTTCTCCTTGGCTTCTGCCTCGGAGTCGTCCTGGTCGAAATGATCAACCAGATACTCGTTATGCCACAGGTCAAGCACCGTCAAGACGCTTGTGGCCTGGTTGTATTTCGTACCATGGTGATACCCTGCAGTCACAATGACGCATGGAATACCGAGCGATTGGCACTTCATCAGTACGACCAACCCCAAAGGAGCCAACTCGCCAGAAGAGTCGTTCTTAGATACTGGAAAGAACAGGTCCGTCAGGACCCCGAACTCCCCAGGCTTACAGCCCCACCCCTTAAGACCCTTCAAGAAATCCTCAAGGTTACCAAAAAGACTGAGGCGACGCACCACTCTGTAATCCTTGAGGGACTTAATAGCTCCCTCCTGATGGTCATAAGAGTCTTCAACGACGAGCACTTGCCTGAGTTCCATAACCATTCTCCACCCCAGAACCCCGAGGTGCGGGTGCGCCGTGGCGCAGGTTTTCGACGAACTGTCTGCAACCAGTAAATCACTCTGTGTCAATACTGACAAAGAGTGTGTCTGGTGCTGGTGGTAAAAATGGCTCTGTGGAATGGCTTTTTGTGTATAAGTATCCTGTTGTCAAAGATATTGACAGCGCAGGCGGTTTCGGATACCATATATATGCGTTATATCGCTACATCTATATGAACAATCCGACACAAACACTCGCGAAGTTGGGATTATCGGACAAGGAGGCGGCTGTTTACTTCGCTTTGCTCAAGTTGGGACAGGGGTCGGCTCAGGCTATTGCTCGTATATCGGGGCTCAAGCGGCCGACGACGTATGTGATTTTGGAGGAGCTGCGCCGAAAGGGGTTGGCACTGAAGGCTCCAGGGTCGGCGAAGCAGATGTTTAGCGCTCTGTCACCTGAGGAGTTGGTGCGCGAGATGCGAAAGAACGTCGCAGAGACCGAGCACCTGCTGCCGGAGCTGATGCGGCTCTACCAGGGGAGCACCGCGCGGATCAAGACGGTGTACTTTGAGGGCATCGAGGGCATCAAGCAGGTGATGGACTATAAGCTGGGGGACGGGCAGGAGCTGGTAGCCTTTTGGGCTATCGAGCAGAATGTCCCGAAGGAACTCTCACGCTACTTTATCGACTGGGCGGAGAAGCTGAAGCAAAAAAAGATTACCATGCGCGGCATCGTACCCGAGCATCCGACGCTCAAGAAGTATCGCGCCGCCGACGCAGCGTATGGGCGGGACATCAAGACAGTGCCATTCGAGCAGTTCTCGTCCGAAGTGGCAATCGACACGTCGGGAGACATTGTGCGCATCCATGACTACAAAAACCTGCAGGGGATTGTGATTGAAAACGCCGACGTGGCAAAGACGGTGCGCGAGATATTTGAGATGCTGTGGACTCGGGTGTAGAAAATGGTACACTCGGGGGTATGAATACAGAACAGCTGGCGCATTTTAAGAGCAAATTAACAGAGGAGCTGGAGGCAACCGAGGTGGAGCTGACGTCGCTTGGCTGGGAGAACCCCGAGACCGGCGAGTGGGACGCGACGGCGCGCGACATGGATATCGCGTCGCCCTTGGCGGACGCCAACGAGGCGGGGGATGAGATCGAGGAGCTGGAGGAGCACAGCGAGGAGATCGACGCGATCCAAACCCACTGGCGCAATATCAAGCGCGCGCTCACTAATATCGAGGAGGGTGCATACGGCATCTGCGAGATTTGTAGTAACGAGATCGAGAAAGAGCGGCTTGAGGTTATCCCCTCGGCCCGCACTTGTGAAGCTGACAAAGAGGAGGAGGTAGATCTCTTACCCTAGCATTGCAGACGTTCAAGGGTACGAAATTTTCCTGCTGAAAAATTTCTCAGTTCTCGCGCCGTCGCGCTCGAAAGCCCCTTTCACATCTCAATGCTGGGTTTTATTTTAGGTGTACAATGTGTGCATGCAGTACGCACGGGTGTACGGCGCGCAAACGTCACTGCTCACGCCGTATTTAATTTCTATCGAGACCGACCTGTCGCGCGGGTTGCACGCGTTTACCGTCGTGGGGCTGCCCGACAAGGCGGTCGAGGAGAGTCGCGACCGCGTGGCAGCCGCCATCAAGCACGCCGGGTTTGAGTCGCCCAAGAGCCGCAATCAGAAGATTGTGATCTCGCTCGCGCCCGCGGATGTTAAAAAAGAAGGGCCGATGTTTGACCTGCCGATTGCCCTGTCCTACCTGCTCGCGGCAGATGATATCCGCTTTGACCCCGAGCCGTATGTGTTTATCGGTGAGCTGGCACTCGACGGCTCCTTGCGCGCGGTGCGCGGCATCCTGCCACTCGTCGCCGAGGCGAAGCGCGCGGGCAAGACGGCGATTTTTGTACCAAAAGAAAACGAGAAAGAGGCAGCGCTCGTCGGCGACATCGACGTCTATGGTGTCACCTCGCTGCAAGAAGTGCTGGCGCATCTTAATGAAAAGCGAACACGAGCGGATATACAAACCTCGTCGCGAGGAGACACCTCCCCCGACCGAGGAGTCACCTCTCGACTCACTCCTGCGCCGCAAACAAAAATTAGTGCGACCACGGTCGAAACACAATTTGCATTCGAGGATATCCGCGGGCAAGAAGGCGCCAAGCGTGCCGCGATTATCGCCGCCGCAGGCGGGCACAACCTCGGGCTGTCGGGCCCACCAGGGACAGGCAAGACGATGCTGGCGCGAGCACTCGCATCCATCCTGCCGCCACTTTCCTTCGACGAGATGCTCGAGGTCAACGGCATCCACTCGGTCGCGGGGGCGCTGCGCGGCGAGCTCATCACCACGCCGCCGTTTCGCGCACCACATCACACCTCGTCGTATGTTTCGATTGTCGGCGGCGGCGCGACCCCGCGCCCGGGCGAGGCAACCTTAGCCCATCGTGGCCTACTTTTTCTTGACGAGTTCCCCGAGTTCGATAGACGAGTAATCGAGGCGCTGCGCCAACCGCTCGAAGACAGGGTGATCGCGGTCGCACGCGCGAAGGGAACGGCATATTTCCCCGCACGGTTTACCCTCGTCGCCGCGATGAACCCCTGCCCCTGCGGCAACTATGGCCACCCCGAGATCGCCTGCACCTGCACACCGCTGTCGCTCGAGAAGTATCGCCGAAAAATATCAGGACCGATTGCCGACCGCATCGACCTGTGGACCACGATGGGCCCCGTCGACCTCACCGAGCTCGGCAAAAAGTCGCCGCGCGGCACCCAAACACAGGCAGCGCGACAGCAGGTGGCACGTGCACGCGCGCGGCAAACAGAGCGATTTGCAACAAGAGAGAAAGGTACGGGAGTAAACAGCGACCTTTCACCTCGTGAGCTGGAGGACCTCGTGCCACTCACCGTGTCCGCCCGCACCACGCTCGAGAAAGCAGGGCAGCGGCTGGCGCTGTCGCCACGCGCATTCCACCGCGTAATTAAAGTCGCGCGCACCATCGCCGACCTCGACGACAGCCCGGACGTTAACGACTCGCACATCCTCGAAGCGCTGCAGTATCGAGAGCGAAAGTCGTAACAGTGAGCAACAAAATAGAGATTTCCTTGTGCTGTACAAAAAGGTTATCTTTAGATACACTTGATGTATGAGCAAAAGCGTCACTCGAACAGCAAAAAAGGCTGGTATTGTCGGGCTCAAGGAGCTGCGTACCGACATGGAACACTACATCGCGCGCATCGACCGCGGCGAGTCGTTTACGGTTGTTCGAAGATCACAACCAATATTTCGCCTAACGCCAGTTGACGACGAAGCTGGGTGGGAAACCGTGGTCGACCTTACCAAAGTGCACTCGCGAGGTGTGCCTGCACAAACAGTGCTCGACGCACTGCGCACTATGCGCACATAAGAGACTGCATGGACAAGCTAACCAAGTTTCTACACCATCTCACACCAAAAGAACGCATGGTGGTAGAGGTGGGCATCATTCGTATCTTGTCACAAAAGACGAGCGGACTTGATATCAAAAAACTGCGCGGACAAGCAGACATATTTCGACTTCGTATCGGCAGTGTCCGCATCATCTACCAACAAGACTCCACTAATACGCATCTCTTGTATATCGGCCGACGCAGCGACACTACGTACCGCGACTTTTAGTTTTGCACACTCGCGCGCACCCAATCATGTTTAAAGAACACTTTGGCAATGCAGAAGATTGAGTAGGTGATAAAGAACGCCGAGGCGACGTCGATGGAGTAGTGTAGATGCCCAAGCAAGACGACGACACCAAAGAGTAGCGAGAACGCGAGAAAGAGGTAGCGCCAGAGCGGATACTCCCACAGGATGAGCGCAAGCAGGAAGGGGAGGCCAGTGTGCCCAGAGAAGAATAAATCGCTACCAGTAAAAATGTTGGGGAACGCGGAAGTGAAAATGTTTGACCCGATAATCACATGCGTCGGGTAGGGGCTGATGTGCGTGAGCGATATAAAAAACGAGCGGATGAGTGTAAACAGGCCGATTGCTTTGAGCGCGAACGGTGCGCGGTGCACTTGGATACTCAGCGCGAGCGCGATGCACGCTACCAACAGCACCGCGCCGTAGACGAAGACCCAGTCGACGGTGTAGACGCGCGTATTACTCAAGACAATGTCAGTGACAGGATTGCTGATGTTTTGGTTGGCATAGTTGACTGCATAGCCGTTGATCAACAAACTACCCCACACCATAGACCCGCCGAGCAGTAGCGACAGGAGAAAACTGCTTTGTTTAAACAGCCGCATATACGTGCAGTATAGCGCAAATTTTCTTACACCAAAGAAACAAGTTGTTAGACCCGAGTAGAAATTAGTCGCCCTCGCCAACAGAAAGATCACCGAACGGGTTCTTGGCACCACGTACTTCAAAGTGTAGGTGCGGGCCGGTCGCCTCGCCAGTCGCTCCCACGAGCGCAATCGTCTCGCCCTGCGTCACCGTGTCACCCTCTGACACGAGCAGCCGGCTGGCGTGTGCGTAGAGTGTCTGTGTACCGTTGCTGTGCTGGATAACGATGTAGTTGCCGTAACCACCGTTCCATCCGTTACCACCACGGGCGATAATCACCGTGCCCGCGGCTGCAGCGTAGATGTCAGTGCCCTTTGCCGCACCAATATCGACCGCGTCGAAGCCGTGTAGCCCTTGCGTGATGTTGCCGCCATCAAGCGGCCACGCGTAGTAGTCGCCAAGATCGGGACCATTTGCACCATGCAGCGGGGCGGTCTGTTTGCCCTCGCGTGCAAGTTCCAGCATCGACGGCTTCGATTTACTCTTCGATTTAGTAACTTTAGTCGTCTTATTCTTTGTTGCTGTCACCTTCGTTGTATCATTCGACGACGCACCTGCCGACGCAACACTTGCCTCCGCCGACGGAATGATAATTGTGTTGCCAACCGTGAGCGAGTCGCTGTCGGAAAGACTGTTGTACTGCGCAATATCATGCGCGTCGGACTGGTACACCTTGGCGAGAGAGGCGAGCGTCTCACCTTTGGCAACGACGTGCTGGATCCCGGTAATCGGGAGAATCGCGAGCGTCTGCCCTGGTTTGATGATACCGCCTTTGATATCGTTTGCCCAAATAATGGTGTTCTGCGTCACTTTAAACATCGAGGCGATACCGCTGAGGGTATCGCCTGGGCGCACAACATAGGTGCTGATCTGCGAAGTAGACGGCTGGTTGATCACATCTGCTACCGTCCCGGCAGGGCCATCTTGTGGCAGGAGCGCCGACCCACCAACAAGCGCAATGTCGCCGCCGACTGCGGGGCTCGGGTTGATATTGTTCGCCGGAGTCAGGAGCGGCATCGTCTGCGAGTTCTGCGAGCCGCTGTCAGCACTGCTCACCGAGGCGGTATCGCTCAACAAGCTGGAAAGAAAGCTCGCCTCAACAATAATCGGGGTCAGGAACGCCAAAGAGGCCGTGCCGAGCACTAGACCTAGAAACAACGGTTTTTTTGCCTTCCCCGAGTGCAGCTGCGCAGTCAACGAGGAAGCGATTTTTGAGTCTTTTTCGATAAGCCAATTGGGCGCTCGCCCTGCCGTCTCAATCATAAAATGGCTTAACTAAGCCATTTGTATACGAACACCATCCAGTACCTCTCCACTATAGACCCCTCAAAAAGGGAGTCAACTTCACACGCATCTCATTTTCGTGGCGTGGCACAATCGAGCCTGAAATACAGCCACCCATAACACCCGCAGGGTGTGGATAACTTCACACTTATCCCATAGCTACATAATGGTGTATAATGCAGCTTATGAAAATGAAATTTGCTGGTATCGGCTTGGTTATTGGAGGTGTTCTTTTTCTCTGGGCTAGCTGGTCGGGTGGTGTTTACTTAAACAACTGGAGTACAGCCGAGTTGGTCGGACGCAATTTTGGAACTGTGTTTGGAACTGTGTTATGGACTGCGGTTAGTTTCTACATGATCTACTTAGGTTCAAAAAAAGCTATCGGTAAATAAAATATACCGTGAATCTCAAAATTCACCTCTCCTTACACAGAGCCATAATTTGATACGACAACAGAATCCGCAGGTAGTGGAGCATATACCCAGCCACTGACCGCGGGAACGACGATACCAAGTGCATATGTTCCTTCAGGTAATCA
>CAIRHB010000004.1 GCA_903878285.1 Candidatus Adlerbacteria bacterium
AATCAACCACCCCACCCCAAGGGGTGGGGTATGACCGGAGCATGAGCGTCAGTGCCAGAGTGTGAGCTGTGTGGTGTGCGGCATCGTCTTTCCTTGGTTAGCGACGTACTGTTCTACGATTTTCCAGTTGCCTCGTTCGGATATGGTGGCAAGGTAGTAGCCATCGCTCCAGAACTCACCTCCCCAGAGTTCTCTGCGCAGTGCAGGAAATCGCTGAAACAGTTGGCGTGCGGTGATGCTTTTGAACATGCCCACCACTTCGGCACCGCTGTATTTTGGATGGAATGACGTGAGTATATGTATATGGTCGCCGTCAGTGCCTATTTTTTCAAATTGGATATCGTAGCGCTCTTCGATTCCCTTAGCGATTTCCAGCACAGCTTGCCTGGTGTCGTTGTGCAAGAGCGCCTTGCGGTATTTGACGGGAAAGACGATGTGGTAGTGCGTGTCGTAGACACAGTGGTTACTTCTTGTGACGCTCATGCACTACAGTGTATCTGAAAACCGAGGGTTTTCAGACTTTCCTACAAGGAGCCCCGCCCCAAGGGGCGGGGTAAGGGCGCGGGGCGCCAATCAACCAGTCACATTTATCGAAGATGGTGACGCAGTTGTTGCGTATACCCCTGCACTCGACCTTTCGACCGCAGGAGACGACAAAGAGGATGCCAAGCGTATGTTTGCCGAAGCCGTGGATATTTTCTTTGAAGATTTGATTGCAAACAATACACTGGAAGAAGTGCTCACTGAACTCGGCTGGCGCAAAAGCGTCGAGGCAGGCTGGCAGCCACCCTATTTTTCACAAGAAGCGGTGAGTGTCCGCATGCCCGCTATTGCCTAACCTCGTATGAACGAGCTGAATCAAGTCAGCTGGAAGCAGCTTGAGAAGTTTTTGTTTGCAGTTGGATGTGAGTTTGTTGGCCAAGTGGGCAGCCATCGAAAGTACAAGAAGGCGGGGCTACGGCGACCAGTTATGGTGCCCGCTCGCGCCCGAGTGCCGATCCATGTCATATTGAGCAATCTGCGCACCCTCGGCATCTCAAAAGAGGAGTGCACCCGCATTATCGACTACGACATCAACCTGCGCGGCGCACTCAAAAAAGAGGGCTTCCTCAAGCGCGACCCACGCGCCAAAGAGCGCCGCAAGCGCGGCCTCGTCAAAGCCCGCAAGCGCAAGCAGTGGAGCAAGCGCTAACTTGTGGATAATTTCTATTGACTTCTTTCTAGCCGTTAGCTAGAATCTCTGCAGAGGTGGGGTCCTTATTCTTCGAGGAGGCACGGCGCCGTGCCAGGCGAGGATAATCCTTTTGTCCACCGATTGGTGGATTCAGGTGGAGTTTGTGTTCTTTACACAAACCATATGGTTTCTTTTGACCATGTGTCCTATACGACAGTCACCCCACCCCCCTCATCTTCTTTACCGCCAACTTTTTGTCTGGCGGTTTTCTTTTTTGACTCCCCTCAATTTTCGTGTAGAATGTGGATATTATGGTTGATATTGAAGAGGAGTTTGTACTGGAACCCTCCTACGCCAAGGCTTCGGAGGACGGGGACGACGAAGATACTTGCGCTACACAGGTGCAGAAGTTGCGCGAAAAATTAAAGAAAGCAGTCGAGGAGAAGCAGGAATATTTAGAGGGGTGGCAGCGGGCACGAGCGGACTTCGCAAACTTTAAAAAAGAGGAGGCGAGTATGCATGTCGACCGCGAGGCGCGCATTACTGCCAATTTGGCAGAGGCGATTATCCCCACACTCGACTCGTTTGAGATGGCACTCGGCAGCGCATCGTTTAGAGCAGCAGACCCGCAGTGGCAAAAGGGGATTAGCGCGCTCTACCAAGGGCTGGTTGGATCGCTCGCACAGGTGGGCATCGAGCAGTTTAGCCCTAGAGGCGAGGTGTTTAACCCGTACAAGCACGAGGCGCTACGCGAGGTCGCGACCGACGACGCCTCGCTGGAGCACACTATTGAAACCGTCGAGCGCAGCGGGTATAGTATTGGCGAGCGGATCATCCGCCCTGCACAGGTGTCGGTATACGCACGCAAAGCAGAGTAGCGCTGCAAAAAGCATCTCATAGATTACACACCGTTCGTGTTGTATATTATCATTAGTCAGTATTCAACGTTACTAGTTTTACGTACTACATTATTATGGCAAAAATTCTTGGCATCGACTTGGGCACCACAAACTCGGCTGTCGCGATTATGCGCGCGGGCGAGCCGCAGATTATCGAGAACGCCGAAGGTGCGCGCACCACGCCGTCGGTCGTCGCGACCTCCAAGACTGGCGAGCGCTTGGTCGGCCTCATTGCACGTCGCCAAGCGGTGACGAACCCCAAGAACACGGTCTACCAGATCAAGCGATTTATTGGCCACAACTTCGACGAGCCACTGGTGCAGAAGGATAAAGCAGCCGTGCCCTACGAGATGCGCAAGTCGGCAAACGGCGGCATCGAGGTGCAGATGGCAGGCTTGCCTGGTGCGACTGAAGGCGCATGGTATCGCCCCGAGGAAATCTCGGCAATGATTTTGCAAAAGCTGAAGACCGATGCTGAAAAGCGCTTGGGTGAGACGATTACTGAAGCGGTGATTACCGTGCCTGCCTACTTTAACGACGCGCAGCGCGCTGCCACCCGCGACGCGGGCAAGATCGCCGGGCTCGACGTCAAGCGCATCATCAACGAGCCGACTGCAGCCGCGCTCGCCTACGGATTTAATAAAAAGAAGGACGAGAAGGTGGTCGTGTTCGACTTTGGCGGCGGCACATTCGACATCTCGGTCCTCGAAGTAACGATGGGGACGGAAGGCGAGGGTTCGATTGAAGTCCGCTCGACCGACGGCGACGCGCACCTCGGCGGCAAAGACCTCGACCAAAAAATTATCGACTTCCTCGCGACCGAGTTCCAGAAGGAGAGCGGCATTGATGTGCGCAACGACCCGCTCGCGCGCCAGCGCCTCGACGAAGCAGCCGAGAAGGCGAAGATCGAGCTCTCGACCGCAGTCGAGACAGAAGTAAACATTCCGTTTATAACCTCCGACTCGTCAGGCCCGCGCCATTTGCTGATCAAACTTAGCCGCGCGAAGCTGGAAGAGCTTTCGGCAGAGTTTATCGAGCGCGCGATCGCGATCACCAAGCGCGCGATGGAAGCATCACCGTTTAAAATTGGTGATATTAACGAGGTGATCTTGGTCGGCGGGCAGACTCGCATGCCTGCGCTCCAGGCAGCGGTCGAGAAATATTTTGGCAAGAAGCCGAACATGTCGGTGAACCCCGACGAAGTCGTGGCAATCGGCGCGGCAATCCAAGGCGGCATCCTCGGCGGCGACGTGCGCGACGTGCTCCTTTTGGATGTTATCCCGCTGTCGCTTGGTATCGAGACCATGGGCGGCGTCGCAACAAAGCTGATTGAGCGCAACACGACTATCCCCACCAGCCGCTCACAAGTCTTCTCGACCGCAGCAGATAACCAGACATCAGTCGAGATCCATATTACTCAGGGCGAGCGTGCGATGGCGGCAGACAACAAATCGCTCGGGCGCTTTGTCCTCGACGGTATCCCACCCGCGCCGCGCGGCCTGCCGCAGATCGAGGTGACCTTCGACGTTGACGCAAACGGCATCCTCTCGGTCAAAGCGAAGGATAAAGCGACTAACAAAGAGCAGTCGATTCGCATTGAGGCGTCCTCAGGGCTCTCGGACGCCGACATCGAAAAGATGCGCAAAGAGGCCGAGGCAAACGCCGACAGCGACAAGGCAAAAGTCGAGCTCATCACAACGCGCAACGAGGCAGACCAGTCGATTTACGCGGCACGCAAGGCGCTGACGGATAATAAGAGTAAAGTCCCTGCAGAACTGGAGACTACAATCAACGAAAAAATTACTGCGCTGGAGGCAAAGAAATCGGCAGACAACGTTGCCGATATTAAGACCGCAATTGAAGACCTCTCGCGCGAACTGTCCAAGGTGTACGAAGCAGTACAGAAGGCGAGCCAGGCAGGCGCGTCGCAAGAGCCGCCCAAGTCGGACACCCAGGAGCCTCCAAAAGAGAATCCCCAGCCAGAGGCTTGACAACACTCTCGTACTATGCGAGCATAGGAGCAGAACTGCTGGAACATGTCAACTCCAGCAGCAGTGCTTGTCTCGATTGGGTAGCCGCACCAATCGAGAGATTAGAACACGCGGCATAAGGGGATAGACGACATGCGTAAACCGTTTTTTTTCGTGATCGCCGCCCTGCTGCTCGCCGCCACCCCTGCGCTCGCGCATGGGCCGGCGACGCCAGGCGTTAACCAGCAGATTGTTAGTGGGGTGGCGGTCAACTCGACCGCCACCAGCTACACTGCGCCGCAGCCCCGGATCGCGGCATCGCCTGGCGCGGCCTCCACCAGGCCCACGGGCGCACTGACTGCCGCTGCCACTGGAAGTGGCAGCAACTTCAAGGGGCCGGGCTATCTTGGATCGGCTGCCGGTCCCAGGACCGGCAGTGCCAGCCAGGGCAGCACCAACGCCTACACGACCGGCGACGGCGCGAGCGCCGTCGCCGTCGTCTTCGGTGGCGGGTTCTGAGAAACCCACCCACCGAACAAGAGCCGTACATTGGGAACCTCTCCCAATGTACGGCTCATCTCTTTTTATACACCACACCTTTCGTGGTACAGTAGAAATTCATGGAACATACACCTCATAAACCCCGCGCCTCGAGCAAATCAGTGCTCAAGACATACTGGAGACACACCCGCGAGTATCCGTGGGCTTTTACGTTGCTTGTTGTTGGAAGTATCGGCATACAGATAGCTGATCTTGCTTCGCCTTGGTTTTTGCGACAGTTTCTCAACCTCATGGCGACACATACGCCAGCACCAACCCTTGCGCCGCAGATTACAATCATCGTCCTATGTATTGGGTTGGTTTCATTTTTCGGTTGGGTGATGCGCCGCACACAGAGCCGCAGCATCATGTATCTCGAAATGCGTGTAATCACAAGTTTGTATACAACCGCTTTTGATTACTTGCTCAAACACTCAAACGCATTCTTTGCTTCTAACTTTGCAGGAAGTCTAACATCAAAAGTGGGGAAGTTTGCAAGAGCATACGAGGCGCTGTTTGATAGTGTATTCTTGGAATTTTTTCCAACAGCGGTATTCGTACTAGGTGCAATCACTATTCTATGGTTGCAGCATCCAATCATTGGCGTCATTCTTGCCCTATGGTCGGTGCTTTTTGTCGGTTTTCAAATTGTTATGGCGCGCAGACGTCTTCCTGCGCGAGCGGCGCGTGCTGCCGAAGATACTAAAGTAACGGGCGCACTCGCAGATGCAATATCAAACCAAGCAACGGTCGCACTATTTTCTGGATACGCACACGAATCTTCTATCTTCCGCACTGCAACCGAGCGACTCAAAGAAGCCACCCTGCGAGTCTGGTATGGAGATGATGCAATCTGGGGCATTATGGGTCTTATGGTTATCAGCATCAACGCAATCCTGCTTTTTGTTGCTGGACGACTCTGGCTACTCGGCATGCTCACGCTCGGTGATATTATTTTGCTCCAATCGTATTTGCTCGGAACCTTTGACCGACTCTTTGGCATCAACCGTGTCCTGCGCCGCTTCTACGACACACTTGCAGACGCAGAGGAGATGGTGGCAATACTTGAGTTGCCACATGGAGTAGCCGACACGAAAGACGCGAAACAACTTATCGTAAAGAATAGTTCGATAACGTTTACTGACGTGTCGTTCCACTTCCATACCAACCGACCAATTTTGTCTCGCCTCGATCTCTCGATTGCAGCGGGGCAGCGCATTGCACTGGTTGGACCATCAGGGGCAGGAAAATCGACCATCACTCGGCTGTTGCTTCGACTCTATGACATACAAGAGGGCAGTATTGAAATCGACGGGCAGGATATCGCGAAGGTGACGCAGGATAGTTTGCGCGACGCGATTGCGTTTGTGCCACAGGAGCCGGTGCTTTTCCACCGCTCGCTGATGGACAACATCCGCTACGGCAGGCGTGACGCATCCGACGAGGAGGTTGTCGAGGCTGCCAAGCAGGCGCACTGCCACGAGTTTATATCCGGCCTCGCGGATGGCTATAACACGTTTGTTGGCGAGCGCGGGGTCAAGCTCTCCGGTGGCGAGCGGCAGCGTGTGGCAATCGCCCGCGCGATACTCAAGAACGCGCCCATCCTCGTCCTCGACGAAGCGACCTCATCACTCGACTCCGAGTCGGAGCATCTGATCCAAGACGCGCTCGCGACGTTGATGCAAAACAAGACCGTGCTTGTGATCGCGCATCGCCTCTCGACCATCATGAAGATGGATCGGATTATCGTGCTTGAGGGCGGCACCGTGGTCGCCGACGGCACGCACGACGAACTCCTCTCGCAGGGCGGCCTCTACCACAAGCTCTGGAGCATCCAGGCTGGCGGGTTTATCGTAGATGACGAGGAGTAGATTGCAGTATCGCGATTTTCTGGTACTATAGTGAGAACCATGGCTACTAAACGCGATTACTACGAAGTGTTGGGTATCCAAAAGAGCGCGTCGAAGGACGACGTCAAGAAAGCGTTCCACAAACTTGCGCACAAGTTCCATCCCGACAAATCGACCGGCGATGCCGACAAGTTTAAAGAGGTGAGCGAGGCATACTCAATCCTCTCCGATGACAAAAAGCGCGCCGAGTACGACTCCTACGGTCGCGTCTTCTCCGATGGTGCAGGTCCGGGGACAGGCGGGTTTGGTGGTGGTGCCGGCGGGTTCGACTTCTCGCAATTTCAAGACGCGTTCCAAGGCGGGTTTGGCTTCGACTTTAGCGACGTGTTCTCCGACTTCTTCGCGGGGCAGCAGGGCGGGGCGAACGCTGGGCAGCGCCGTGGGCGCGATGTGTCGATTGACCTCGAACTCGACTTTAAAGAGGTCGTCTTTGGCGTCAAGCGCACGGTGCTCTTGGCAAAGATCGCCGAGTGCGAGACCTGCCACGGCTCGGGCGCAGCGCCCGGCACCGAGGTCGAGACATGCAAATACTGCAACGGCTCGGGCAAGCTGCACGAGACGACGAACTCCTTCTTTGGGCAGATCACGATGCAGAGCCCGTGCCGACACTGCCGCGCGACCGGCAAGGTCGCGAAGGAAAAGTGCCACACCTGCCGCGGCGACGGCGTATATCGCAAGCAAGAGGAGGTCGAGATTATCGTCCCTGCGGGCATCGACGCGGGCGAGATGATCCGCCTCCAGGGCGGCGGCGAGGCGGTCGCGGGCGGCACCCCGGGCGACCTGTATGTCAAAGTTCATGTGCGCCCCGACGCGCGATTTAAGCGCGATGGCAGCAACCTCGTCACCAACCTATCGGTCAAACTCTCTGACGCACTCCTTGGCGCCGAGTACATGGTCGCGACGCTGGACGGCGACCAACTAATATCCATTCCGCAGGGCGTCACGCATGGCGAGCTGCTCAAAATTTCTGGCAAAGGTATCCCAACCCCCCGCGGCAAGCGCGGCGACCTGTTTGTCAAAGTCACGATCACCCTCCCACAGAAACTCTCGCGCGAAGCCCGCAAACTCGTGGAGAAGCTAAAAGAGGAGGGGGTGTAGAAACGCGCGTAATTGTGTTATAATACTCTACATGGAGACGACTACGAGAAAACAAAAGACAAACACCGCACGCGCATGGCGCGAGGATGCTGCGTGGGCATTGCTGCACGGCACACGCTATACTTCTTCGGAAGAACTCCACAGAAACATCTCGTCTCGCTAACTATGTACAAAATAGTCGGATCGCGCAGATACGAACGGGCGTATAAGCGGATTTCACGGCGCAAAGATTTTAGACAGGAGCGACTAGACCAAATAATCAACACACTCGCAGCGGGGAAGAAACTTTCTGCAGCATATCGCGACCATGCATTAACCGGCGAATACGAAGGCATGCGCGAATGTCATGTGCAGTTTGATATCCTACTGATATACCAAATTAGAGACAAAGAATTGGTCTTGATTCTTATCAACATCGGCTCGCATCCAGAACTATTTGGATGAAGCGGGTTTCGATTGTTGCCTGAGCAGAACACTTGAGCCGACGATGATGCCGAAGACGACGCCGGCGATCATGTCGGAGAACCAGTGGATGCTGACCGAGACGCCGAGCGCGATATAGGCGGCGTAGAGTATGGCGAGCACGGCGACGAACTTATTTTTGCCATACAAACGCAGCAATACCACCGCCATCGCGACGGCGACGGTCGTGTGTGACGACGGCCAGCCCCAAAAGATGCCATGCCGCCAAAAACCAAAGAGAAAGGTGTGGCTCGTGTCGACGTTCGTGAGGTGGGTATAAAACTCTGGCTGCAAGCGCCCCGTAAACACCTTGAGCAGCGACGACAGCAGCCAGCCGACCAGCTCTGCCTGCGCGACTACGACACCAGCGCGCGCCACCTCTGGGCGCTCGGTGCGCTCGCCAAACCAATACAGCAGCACTGGCACGAGAATGGGTATAAAAAAGCCGACTATCGCCGCAGGCAGCCCGAAGGCGAGGAATGTCTCGCCACGCGTCTGCTCGAAGTACCACCAGTCGAAGCCAAAGTGCACGAGCACAAAGGTCACCAACCCCGCCGCCGCTCCCGCGACAACATTTGTCCATCGAAAGCACGCCAGAAAATTCCTCGGCAATTCGCGAAATAAGGAAAATAGCATGGGTATAGTATAGCGTATAAAAAGCAAAAACCGTTCCTCCAAACGGCTTTGCGTTTGAGGGAACGGCTATTTCTATGCCCGACCTCTGGGCCAGAGAAGTTCGGTCGGAGGCCCGGTGAGTACGGCCTCCGCCTTGCGCAGGGAGTCCGGCGTGCCCAGAGAATATCCTCTCGGGCAACCAAAGGACTCCTTCCACACCGCTAACTCCATTTCAAGCACTTGCTGGAGACGAGCGACGAGGAGGTGGTATCCATCCTCATCCTCGATAACAAGCAGGAGTGTGAAACCGCTCCTGCTCTGGTAGTAAACGATTGCCCTTGATCCATCCGGAAGGAGGATCTTATCCGCCGCCTCGGGAGCTCGCGGGTAGTTAAGCCCGTAGACGTCATCTCTGTCGGCGGCATAGATGCCGTTCGCGACCGCCCGAATGGCGGCAAGATATCCCTCGGCAGTTTCGGGAATGTTGTCCCATCCATAGAGGTGGACCGGCGCCGCGAATGGCGCCCCTTGACCATTTTTGTGCCACCGCGCGCCGCGACAACCCTCGAGCCATGCCAGAGCCCAGCGCAGCTCCCCGAAAAAGGGAACCTGCGCGAGCACGACGTACGTGCTCACCTCCCCGCAGATCACACCATCGGGCGTGGGAACGTTTGCAAAATCGTGCGGACGGTACGCGGCCTGTATTTTCATTTTCTGACCCCTCCTTAGGGCCAAAAGGGGTCATATCTGACCCCGTGTTCTACTGCCAATAGAATAGCACATACAGTGTATATATGTCAAGTTGAAAACGACCTGTAAATTGGTGCGGTTTCTGCTACACTGGGACGTATGGAACAAGCAAAGCTAGGGACAAAAAAGCGGCTTTTTAGCGGCATACAGCCGTCGGGGACGCTACACATCGGCAACTATTTTGGCGCGCTGCAGCAGTGGCTCGAGCATCAGGCCGAGTTCGACTGTGTCTTTTCTGTCGTTGACTACCATGCGCTCACGAGTGTCAAAGATGCAGCACTCTTGCGCGAGAACACCTTTAACGCATTTCGCGACTTGCTCGCGATTGGCATCGACCCCAACAAGTCAATCCTCTTTCAACAGTCGCGAGTGCAGGAGCACCCCGAGTTGGCATGGATCCTCGACTGCCTCGTGCCCGTCTCGATGCTCGAGTTGGGGCATGCGTACAAAGACAAAGTGGCGAAAGGGCTCGACGCGAATGCAGGCCTATTCAACTACCCGATGTTGATGGCGGCAGATATCATCCTCTACGACACCGACGTGGTGCCGGTCGGCGCCGACCAGCGCCAGCATGTCGAGTATGCGCGCGAGGCGGCAGCGAAGTTTAACCTCGCGTATGGCAAGACATTTGTCGAACCAAAGGAGATGATCGTCGAAAACGTCGCCATCGTCCCCGGCACTGATGGCAAAAAGATGAGCAAGAGCTACGGCAACACGATCCCGCTCTTTGGCTCGCGAGATGAGATCGCAAAAGCGGTGATGAGCATTGTGACGGATTCTACCACCACAGAAGACTACTCTCATGTAGCGTTTCAAAAAGCCCCGCTCCAAACCGTTCGTCCTGCAAATCTCTACATGATTCATAAACTCTTTAAACCAGATTCTATTCTTTTTCCGCTTTATTCAGCAAATCAAAACAACTATAAGGCTCTCAAAGAAATTCTAATCGAAGACATCGATGTGTTTGTAGCGCCGATGCGCGAGAAGTGGGCGAGTATTACAGACGCGGATGTGAAGCGGATTGTCGAGGAGGGGAGCGCGAAGGCGAAGGCGATTGCCTCGGCAAAGATGGCAGACGTGCGACAAAAAATTGGCGTCACGCTGTAAATTAAAATTATTAAAGCGCTGTTTCTTTTCACTCATTGCAACTATATGGAACGAACACTGATTGGCGAGCTCGGGGCGAAGGTTGGCAGCGAGGTGTGCATCAAGGGCTGGGTGTCGGTGCGGCGCGACCAAGGCAAAATGGTCTTCTTCGACTTCCGCGACCGCTCGGGCTCGGTGCAGGGTGTGGTGCTGCCGGCGAGTGCAGCAATCGAAACCGCGAAAGAGATCCGCAACGAGTATGTTGTGTCAGTGGAGGGTAAAGTAAATGCTCGCCCAGAGAAAAATCGGAATGCAAAGGTGCAGAATGGCGACATCGAGCTTGAGGTGACCAAAATCGATATCCTCGCCGAAGCAGAACCTCTACCGTTTGACATGTCGCTCGATGGGTACAATCTTGACCTCGCGACCGAACTCGACCATCGAGCACTCACTTTGCGCCACCCTCGGCTGCAGGCGATCTTTAAAGTACAGGCAACCATCATCGACTCGTTCCGCGAGTTTATGAAATCGCAAGATTTCTTTGAGTTCCAAGCGCCAGCAATCACCCCCGCGACAGCCGAAGGCGGGGCAGAGGTGTTCCAAGTTCAGTACTACGACAAAAAAGCGTATCTCACCCAGTCGCCGCAGCTGTACAAGCAGATTGTGATGACCGCATTCGAGCGCGTCTTTTCGGTCAACAAAGTATTTCGCGCCGAGCCATCGTCGACCACCCGCCACCTCTCCGAGATCGTATCGCTCGACGCCGAGATGGCGTTTATCGACTCGTGGCGCGATGTACGCGATATGTCCGAGCGCACGGTGCGCTTTATCTTGGAGCGCATTGCCGAGTGTCACAGCAAAGAACTTGAGCTCCTTGGCGCAACACTGCCCACCATGATTGCCGAAACACCAACCATGTCGCTCACCGAAGCGCAGGAAAAAATATTCGCCAAGACTGGCCGTGATGTTCGCGGCGACAAAGATCTCAACCCCGAGGATGAGCGCACGCTGTGCGAGATCATCAAAGAGGAAACCGACTCGGACTTTGTTTATGTCTATGGCTACCCAACGCGACAGAAACCGTTCTACGTATACCCCAACCCAGAAAAGCCCGAGTTTAACGAGGGCATGGATCTCTTGTGTCGTGGCATCGAGTGGCTTTCGGGCGGGCGACGTGTCAACAACTACAAACAACTTCTCGAACATGTCGCAGAGTGGAAGATGGATCCAAAGAAAATTGAGATGTTCCTCGAGGCGTTCCGCTACGGTGCACCACCCGAGGGCGGTTTTGCATTTGGTGCCGAGCGCATGACGATGCAGATCCTTGGGCTCAAGAACGTCCGCGAGGCGGCCATGTTCCCCCGCGACATGAACCGCATCGACGGGCTGTTAGCAGAAACCAAGAAGCCAGAGTAATCATGCAACTCATATCACTCAACACATGGGGCGGGAGGGCGGGGAAGGAGGGGCTGCTCGCGTTTTTTGCGGCACACAAAGACATTGATGTGTTTTGTCTGCAAGAGATGTGGTCGGCTCCGTATGAACATCTTGAGGGTTCGGCTGCGGGCGGCATGGCAATCAACCACGACAACATTATGGTGTACGGCGTGCAGGAGATTTCTGCGACACTCGATACTCATGATGTCTATTTTCATCCACACCATCTTGAGAATTATGGCCTAGCGATGTTTGTCAAAAAGACACTGCCGATTCTCGAATCCGGCGAAGTGTTTGTACACAGAGAGAAAGGATATCTGCCGGACGGAGACGTTGGCTTACACGCTCGAAATGTTCAATACGTGACAATTGAGACAGAGAAGGGTCATCGAACAGTCTGCAACTTTCACGGATTGTGGAATGGGAAGGGGAAGACCGATAGCGAGGATCGGCTGCGGCAGTCGGACAACATCATACAGTTTTTGCAGGAGCTCAAAAATCCGTATGTGCTGTGTGGCGATTTTAACTTGCTGCCCGAGACAGAAAGCTTGCAAAAATTGGAGCGTTTTGGGCTGCGCAACTTGATCAAAGAAAACGGGATCACATCAACCCGCACAAGTTTTTACACCAAGCCAGAAAAATTTGCCGACTATACACTCGTGAGCGACGGCATCCAGGTCAACACCTTCCGCATTCTGCCCGACGAAGTGTCCGACCACAGCGCGATGTTTCTGGATTTTGAGTAGCCGATTTTCACCCATTTGGGCGCATACCGGATACGATATATACTTACGGGATGAAGAAACAGACAAAGAAAGTGGAGTATGTGCCAACCAAACAGGTGCTCGAGCGGTATGCAACGGTGCTGGTACGGTTCGCGCTCGGCAATGGCAAGGGGATCAAAAAAGGCGACGTGGTGTACATCACTGTGCCCGAGGTTGCCAAGCCACTGCTCGCGGCGGTGTGTGCCGAGGTGACCCGCGCGGGCGGGCACGTGCTGCTCAACTACGAGCCGAGCGTCGACCCGCGACACAACCTGACCCGCGACTTCCTGCTTGGCGCGAGCGGGCAGCAGCTCGACTTCTTCCCCGAGCACTACTACCGCGGCATCGTCACACAGGCCGACCATATCCTGCGCATCCTCGGCGAAACCGACCCGCATGCGCTCTCCGACGTCGACCCAAAGTTGATTATGCGCCGCGGCATCGCGATGAAACCATATCGCGATATGCGCACCACGAAGGAGCAAGAGGGCAAGCAAAGCTGGTGCATCGCGCTGTACGGCACGCCCGCGATGGCCGCAGAGGCTGGGCTGTCTATCGAAGCGTACTGGCGGGAGATCACGCGCGCGTGCTTTCTCACCGAGGCCGACCCGATCGCCCGTTGGCGCGCGGTCACGAAGGAGATCGGCGTGTTCGAAAGCAAGCTCTCCAAACTCTCGCCAAAAATCGACAAGCTGCACGTCACCGGCCCCGACGCCGACCTGTGGGTGACGCTTGGCGAGAGCCGCAAATGGCTCTCTGGTCGCGGGTGCAATATCCCGAGCTTCGAGATTTTTACCAGCCCCGACTGGCGCGGGACGGAGGGGTGGATTCGATTCAACCAGCCGCTCTACCGCTTTGGCACACTCGTGACGGACATCGAACTCCACTTTAAAAAAGGGAAGGTTGTCAAGAGCAGCGCCAAGACGGGCGAGAAGGTGCTGCGCGAGATGCTGGCGACCAAGGGCGCCGACCAACTGGGCGAGTTCTCGCTCACCGACCGACGCCACTCGCGGATCCGCACCTTTATGGCAGAGACGCTCTATGACGAAAACGTCGGCGGGCCGCATGGCAATACACACATCGCGCTCGGCGCATCATTCCCTGACACCTATCTCGGCGACCAGCGCTCGCTCACCGCGGCGCGCAAGGAGGAGTTGGGCTACAACGACTCGTCGATCCACACCGACATTATCTCGACCGCGCCCCGCACCGTGACCGCGCAACTCAAGGACGGCACCACGCGCGTTATCTACGACAAAGGTCAGTTCGTGCTCTAGCTTCTCGCTCTATACAACCTATGCCAACTGTTGCTCCCACTGTCAAAACTGCCGTGTACGAAGGGCCGCTCGACTTACTGCTCGAGCTGATTGAGAAGCGCAAGCTGCTCATTAACGACATCTCGCTCGCTGCCGTGACCGACGAATACATCGCGCGTGTCAACGCGCTCGCCGAGCTCCCCGTCGGTGAGACAGCAGACTTTGTCGCGCTCGCAGCGACGCTCTTGCTAATCAAATCGCGGTCGCTCCTGCCGACACTCGCGATATCCGAGGAGGAGTCGCACGACATCAAAGAGCTCGAGTATCGGCTCGCGCTGTACCAGCTGGTCAAAGAAAATGCAAAGCTGCTCGCTGAGGCGCAGCAGTCGCCCGTGCTGTGGGAGGGAGCGACACCCGCGCCAGGGCCTTTGTTTATGTTTGACGAGTCAATTACGCTCGCGTCACTGCGCGCTGGCGCACAGCAGTTGATTGACGGATTCCCCAAACAGGTTGCCTTGCCCAAGGTATCGGTCAAAAAGATTGTGTCGATCGAGGAGGTTATTGAGCATCTCGCGGCACGGGTGTCGAGCGCCTTTCGGCTCTCCTTCCACGAGTTTACCCGCGAGCACCAAGGCGAGCGACACGCGATTATTGTCAGCTTTTTAGCGCTGCTCGAGTTGGTAAAGCAGGGTATACTGAAGGCAAACCAGAGCGAGCAGTTTAGCGACATCACGATAGAGTCAGACTCTGTGTCAACACCAAGCTATGAGTAACGAACTTCTCACCACATCTGCGCCAACCACACCAACTGCTGCCGAGTTGGCAGTCAAGATAGAGGCGCTGCTCTTTGCGCTTGGTCGACCGCTGACATATACCGAACTCGCCGAGCTCTTGGAGACAGAAGTGGGGATGATTCAAGAGGCGATTACGGTATTACAAAAAGATAGCAACCGCGGCGTTTTGGTCGTAGATGATGGGATACAGATCGAGCTGCGCGCAGCGGGGGAGGCAGCCACGCTGATCGAAAAAGTTCGCAAGGAGGAATACTCGCGCGAGATAGGGCGCGCGGGGCTCGAGGTGCTCGCGGCAATTATGTATCGCGAGCCGCTCACCCGCGCCGAGATCGATTTTATCCGCGGAGTCAACTCGTCACAGACACTGCGCACGCTCACCATGCGCGGGCTGGTGCGCCGCGCATCAAAGGAATCGCTCGCAGGCGCGTCTGGCAAATTTTCCACAGGCAAAAGCCCGTTGGTGTACGAGCCAACCACCGAGCTGCTCGCCACACTCGGCGTTGCGCACGTGTCCGAGCTGCCCGACTATGCGAGCGTGCGCGAGCGGCTCACTGCGCTCAAACAGGCGTACCACGCCACCACCCAGCACGAAGCCGAGCAGACATCGTAACCCCTTCACTATGCGCTTTATCACCTACTGCAAACAATCACTCACTGCCGCGATTTTTACCGCAATATCTGGCATGCTCGCGTTTGTTGGTGGAGTTGCAGCATTTACCGTATCGCATCCACACAACACCGCGAATACATCACATCAGACAGCCTCTGTCATCACGTCATTTCCTGCGCCGTTTACGCTGGCTGATACAACGCTCGTAGCAAGAGCAGCGATCGTCTACGACCCGACCGACGGCCGCGTACTCTACGCAAAAAACGCCGAACTGCCCCTGCCGCTCGCGTCGATCACCAAACTGATGACCGCAGAAATCGCGCTCGCGGGCAGCGCCTCGAGCACACAAGTTACCATTACGAAAAAAGACATTTTGCACCAAGGCGACTGGGGATTAAAACCTGGCGACACACTATCGCTCTACGCACTCATCAAGCTGGGGCTAATAGCATCCGCCAATGATGCAATGGCAGCAGTGGCGAATAGTCTCGGCGACGGCTACCTTGCACAGATGAACGACACTGCCGCGAACTTGCAGATGACACAGACACATTTTCTCAACCCAACTGGGCTCGATGTGTCGACCACGACCGCAGGCGCCTACAGCTCGGCACACGATGTTGCGCGCTTGGCTGCCACCTTTTACGCACAACATCCCGACTACTTTACCCTGACACAACAACCTGCAGTGCACACTATCGATGGCACACGCACCCTTGCCGCTGTTGCAACCGCGCTACCACTTCTCAATATCCCCGGGCTTATTGGCGCAAAGACAGGCTATACTGACCTAGCGGGCGGGAACCTCGTCGCCGTGTTTGATGTTGAAATTGGGCACCCACTCGTCGCAGTGGTACTTGGCTCGACCGAGGAGGGGCGCTTTGACGACATTCGTACACTTATCAACACAGCAAGAGCCAGTCTATGACCACTATCGACGTAATGCGCATCTTCGTTCCTGCGACCATCTCCTTTCTCTTTGGGATAGGTATGACGCCGTTCCTCAATCATTTTCTATACAAATATAAAATGTGGAAGCCAAAGGCGGGAAAGATCGCGATGGATGGCACGCCAGCCGAGACGTTTAACCAACTTCACAAAGCGACTGACACCGGCACACCGCGCTTCGGTGGCGTCGTGGTGTGGGGGAGCGTGCTGCTCACCGCACTGCTGCTTTCTGTCGTGTCGACACTCTTCCCCGGCACCTTCGACGGACTTGCGTTTATCAGCCGCGGGCAAACATGGGTGCCGTTTGCAGCGCTTTTGGTCGGATCATTGGTAGGACTTATCGACGACTTCTACGAAGTACATGGCAAGAAAGGGCTGCATCTCCGAGTTCGACTTTGTGTCGTCGCACTCATCGCGCTCTTGTGCGCGTGGTGGTTCTACAGCAAACTCGGCGTTTCGTCGGTCTCGGTTCCATTCTCACCAGCACCACTGCAGCTTGGTATATGGTTTATCCCATTCTTTATCTTGGTCGCACTCTTTATCTACGCCGGAGGCGTCATTGATGGTATAGACGGCTTAGCGGGCGGCACCTTTGCAGCGATCTTTGCTGCATACGCGGGCATCGCGTTCTTTCAAGATCAGCTCGACATCGCAGCGCTCTCGGCGGCAATATCCGGCGGATTACTCGCATTCCTATGGTTCAATATCCCGCCCGCGCGCTACTATCTCTCCGAGACGGGGACGATGGGGCTCACGATGGGGCTCACTGTCATCGCATTCCTCACCGACGTACTCGGCGGTGGCAAGGGGATTACCGTTCTACCGATTATCGGCGTCCTTTTGGTGATCACTGTCTTCGCTAACATCATCCAAATCCTTAGCAAAAAGCTGCTACATAGAAAAATATTTCGCATCGCGCCGCTGCACCACCACTTCGAAGCAATCGGCTGGCCATCGTACAAGGTCACGATGCGTTACTGGGTCGTCGGCGTACTCGCAG
This sequence comes from Candidatus Adlerbacteria bacterium, assembly GCA_903878285.1. Classification (GTDB taxonomy): domain Bacteria; phylum Patescibacteriota; class Minisyncoccia; order Phycocordibacterales; family SBAW01; genus GWA1-54-10. The sequence goes on from CAIRHB010000004.1 coordinate 17,314, forward strand.
CCATTATCGGCATGACGATTGCGCTGTTATGAAGAAAGGCGTTGATACGCCTTTCTTGCTCACCGTTTGCGCACTCGTGGCGTTTGGCCTGCTCATTTTTACCTCGGCAGCGCTCGGACTCTTGGCACACGATGGTGGCGCGTCATTTACCTCGGTGACAGTTAGCCAGCTCTTGCTCGGGTTCCTCTGTGGCAGCATCGCACTCGTGTTCCTCTCTCGACTCGATTACCGCGAATGGAAGCAGTACACACCATACTTGTTTGGCTTTGCGGTCGTGTTGTCGCTCATGACCTTTGTGCCACACATCGGCATGTCGCTTAAAGGTGCTTCGCGATGGATCGCTGTCGGCAAGTTTTCCTTCCAACCCGAGGAGGTGCTCAAGTTTGCAACCATTGCGTTTCTCTCTGCAATCTACGCAACAAAACAAAAGACTATCGGCACTCTCAAAAACGGCATCCTTCCGCTCCTACTCGTCGGCGGGGGAGCAGCGACTATCCTGATCATCCAGCCAAACACCGCGGGCGTCATTGTGATCGGCATGGCTACCGTGGGGATCTTTTTCGCCGCAGGTGGCAGGATGCTCCACATCGGTACGCTTGCACTCATTGGCATCCTCGCCATCGGCGTCGCCGCCTACGAGCGCCCCTATGTCGCGCAGCGCATCGAGACATTTCTCGACCAGTCGGCCGACCCACACGGCTCGGGCTATCAGATCCAGCAGTCGTTGATTGCGGTCGGCTCAGGACAAGTAACCGGCCGCGGATTTGGTCAAAGTATCGAAAAGTTTTCCTACCTGCCAGAGCCGATCGGCGACTCCATCTTCGCTGTTGCTGGAGAGGAGTTCGGATTCGTCGGCAGTTCGCTGTTGGTGCTGCTCTTTCTCATGTTTAGCATCCTCGGGCTGCGCATCGCCGCGCGCGCGCCCGACATGTTTGGCGGATTACTCGTCGTTGGCTTCGTTGTGCTCATTGTTGGACAATCATTCTTTAATATTGCCTCGACGCTCGGGCTCGTGCCTTTGGTCGGCATCCCGCTCATATTCGTCTCACACGGCGGCTCGGCAATCGCCATGTCTCTCGCCGAAGTCGGTGTCATCCTCTCGGTCTCCCGTCGGATGCGCGCATAGCGAGGAAGATTTTTTTTTGGTACTATACAAGGCGAACATATATGAAGATTCTACTGACTGGAGGCGGGAGTGGCGGGCATTTTTACCCCCTTGTTGCTGTTGCCGAAGCAGTCAACGACATTGTCCGTGAAAAGCATCTTATCGAACCGCATCTGTACTATGCGGCACCCGAGCCCTACGATCGCGACCTCCTTATCGCAAACAATATCACCTTTGTGCAAACATCGGCAGGCAAACTGCGTCGCTACTTCTCTATCCTCAACTTTTTTGATGTATTCAAGACCGCGTGGGGCGTGACTCGCTCGGTGTTCCGTATCTTTTTTGTCTACCCCGACGTGGTCTTTGGCTCTGGCGGGTTCGCGAGCTTCCCCACACTGCTCGCAGCGCGACTCTTCCGCATCCCGGTCGTGATCTACGCCACCGACGCCGAGCCGAGCCGTGTTAACCTCTGGGCGGGGAGGTTTGCGGTCAAGGTCGCTATCTCATTCCCTGATGCAGCAAAATATTTCCCTGCTGACCGAGTCGCCGTGACTGGCAACCCGATTCGCAAAGAGGTGCTCTTGCCCGCGCGCGAAGGTGTGTTCGAGTTCCTCCATCTCAGCCACGATCTGCCGGTGCTGCTCGTGCTGGGCGGCTCGCAGGGCTCGGTCGCCATCAACGAGGCGATTCTTGCTGGCTTGCCACATCTCGTCGAAAAGTATCAGATCATCCACCAGACTGGCGTCGCAAACATCGAGGAGGTAAAAGGCCGGGCAAAGGTGGTGCTTGGCGACACGTCCTACGCCGACCGATACAAACCGTTTGGCTACCTCGACGCACTCGCACAACGGATGGCCGCAGGCGCAGCAAAGCTTGTGATTTCGCGCGCTGGGTCGGGTAGCATTTTTGAGATTGCGATCTGGGGCATCCCATCAATCATCATCCCACTCCCGCCAGAGGTTTCGCATGACCAGTCCAAGAACGCCTTTTCATACGCACGCTCGGGCGCTGCTGTGGTTATCGAGCAAAACAATCTCACGCCACGACTGCTCCTGTCGGAGATTGACCGCATCTTTGGCAATCCGCAGATTATGCACACGATGAGCAACGCTGCGCGCGCGTTTGGCCGCGTGGATGCAGCGCATCTCATCGCTGAAGCGTTACTCGACATCGCCCTATCTCATGAATCCTAACCCCACACAAAAAGTTGTCACTCGTTACGCGCCAAGCCCGACTGGCTTTACGCATGTGGGCGGCGTCCGCACAGCGCTCTATGCATGGCTGTATGCACGCAAACACGGTGGCACATTTATTCTGCGCATCGAGGACACCGACAAGAAGCGAGAGGTCGTTGGTGCTATCGAACATGTTGTCGAATCACTTCACTGGCTAGGACTCGACTGGGACGAAGGTGTCGACGTCGGCGGGCCGCACGCGCCATACAAACAATCAGAGCGTCTGGCGTCGTATAAAAAATATGCACAAGTGTTGATTGAGAAAGGGTGCGCCTACCCCGACCCCTACACCGAGGAAGAAGTTGCCGTATTCCGTCAAGACGCCGAGACAGAAAAGCACCCATTCTTGTATCGCGAGCACCGCCCAGAGACATTTGGTGTATGGGACGGCACTCGCCCGCTGCGTTTTAAAGTGCCAGAGATTAAACGCTACACTTGGCACGACTTGGTGCGTGGGGAGTTATCGGCAGGGGAGGAGGCGCTTGATGATTTTATTTTGATTAAAAGCGACGGCTACCCGACCTACAACTTTGCGCACATTATCGACGACTTCGAAATGGACGTGACCCACATCATGCGCGGGCAAGAGTTTATCTCCTCGATGCCTATCTACCTTTCACTCTACGAGGCACTTGGCATCGAGCGCCCACACTTTGCAACCGTGCCACCCATTATGGCAATGGATGGCAAGAAAAAATTAGGCAAACGTGATGGTGCCAAAGACGTCTTGGATTATCGACGCGAGGGATATCTGCCCGAGGCGATGCTCAACTTTCTTGCGTTTATCGGATGGAACCCCGGCGACGAGCGGGAGGTGCTATCTGCAGCAGAAATTATCGAAGCGTTTTCATTCGAGCACATGCACAGTGCTGGTGCAAAGTTTAATGAAGAGAAGTTGCTCTGGTTTAATCACGAACACATTAAACGCCTCTCGGACGAAGCATTCTTCGAGCGACTTACTGCATACATGAACACACTGGGGCCAATCCTTGCGTATCTCCCGAGCATCAGCGGACTCTTGAAAGAGCGCTCGCGCACGCTCGCCGAAGCGGTGCAAGCTATCGCTGACGGTGAGTTTTCATTCCTCGAAGAAACGATAGAGACACCGTCACAAGATTTGTTACTAAAAGGTGCGAAGACAGATGTTGCAACAGCAAAAAAACATCTCGAAGTGGTGCGGGGAATATTGGAGAATCAAGATTTAACACTGTTTTCTGCAGAGCAAGTAAAAGAACTTATTTTCCCCTATGCGACCGAGCAGGGGAGGAGTGCTGTCCTATGGCCGCTGCGGGTTGCATTGACGGGAAAGGAGAAATCGCCCGACCCGTTTACTGTTGCGGAGCTGCTTGGTAAAGAGAAAACACTCACGCGCATTGCCTCCGCGCTCGCAGTGCTTTAAAGTGTACCTATGCGCTCGTTCTCCAACTTTGTACGTCATACTGCAAAACTGCTCCGTATCCGTATCGGCACGTCCGGCATACTGTTTGTAGGATGTGCAGCGATACTCGCACTCTCTCCTATTAGTATCGGACACTTGCCAGAGATTCATGCTGACACCGCAACCACCACGCTCGCGCTCACCGACGCTTCAGACACTGAGGCTCAGATAAATCAGAGCAACGCGCAGATCGCACAACTCAAGCAAGAGATCGCACAGCTGCAGACACAACTCACCGCGACCAGTAAACAAAAGCAAACGCTCCAAAGCGCGATTACTGAAACCAACTTGAATATCAAGAAGATCACGACCAGTATCACACTCACCAATGCACAGATCACCCAGAAAGACATCGAGATTAAAAAGATAAACGGCAATATCTCGACCACCACCAGCGAAACGAACCAGGTGCAATATGAAGTTGGCGCATCGCTCCAGGCGCTCGCGGCGCAGGATGATGAGCCGCTTGCGCTGTCGCTGTTTACTGGCGAGACACTGTCGCAGTTGTTTGATGATGCGGCATCGCTCGACTCGTTGCGGATCGGATTGGAACAGAAAATTACAGAACTTACTTCGCTCAAGACGACACTGCAGACAAGCAAAACAACCGCCCAACAAAAGCGCGCTGACCTCGCGTCGCTACAACAGCAACTCAGCCAACAGAAGCAAGGACTCGCTATCGCGCGAGATACACAGACGCAGCTACTTGCTGTCACCAAGAATCAAGAGTCGAACTATCAAGCACTGATTACACAAAAACAAGCACAGGAAGCGAAGTTCGAGCAGGATCTGCTCACGTATCAATCAAACCTCGGACTCAAGGTGACCGCAGGTTCGTTGCCACCAAGCGGCTCGCAACCCTTACAGTGGCCGCTCGACTCTATCCGCATCACACAGTATTTTGGCAATACACCATTCGCGACGCAGAATCCGCAAATTTATAACGGGCACGGACATAGCGGCGTCGACTTCGCCGCATCGCCCGGCACACCGGTCAAGGCGGCGCGCAGCGGCATCGTTCTCGGCACTGGCAACACCGACCTCACCTGCCCAAACGCATCCTACGGCAAATGGATTTTTATCAAACACGACGACGGACTCTCGACCATCTATGCGCATCTCTCGGTGATTGGCGTGACACAAGGGCAACAGGTCACGACCGGGCAGGTGATTGGCTACTCAGATACGACTGGTTATGCGACTGGTCCACATCTACACTTCGGTGTATTCGCTTCATCCGGTTCAGAGATATCCTCCTTCGCGAGCCAAGGATGTAAGGGTAAGACGTACACAATGCCAGTCGGCGACCTGTCAGCATACCTCAACCCACTGTCCTATTTGCCGCCAGCACAATAGAAGAAAAACGAAAGACACTAGAGTATCAATAAAGATCGCCGCTACCGCTTTGACTCTGGCTTCTGCCACTCGCGATGGTTCAGTAACTCGCGCTCAATCGGCGACGCTGGGCGTGTACCGCGCAACAGCGCGCGCGGCGCGATCGGCGTGTGCGTCGACTCATCCAAGTCGACGCACAACCACTCGAGATCTTCCTCTGCCGTAACCCAACGCTTGGGCGCATAGCGACGCAGGTCGAACGGGCGCGAAAACGTGGCAAGCGTCTTCCTGCCATCATCCATGTAGTACTCGTGGTAATACGACATCGCAAGCTCGCGCACACTTCTGTACAGCGGGTCACGCCAGCGCAGGATCGCGTGGTTTGTTTTGCTGATCGCACCCCACAGTCCATCTTGTTTGAACACGGCAATCACATGATCCTCATCGATTGACAGAGTCTGAAAGTCGAGCAGCAAAGGAGGGGAGCCGTGGTAGGCGAGGGAAGTGGCAGCAAGTAGTGCGCCCTCGATACAATGCGCCTTCCCTATGCGGATCACCCGTCGTGGCGACATCGTGGTCTCCCCCGACTCCTCAAAATTAATTTCGAGTGTATCTAGATAGTCTTGGATCTTGTGTGGCGTCTTCAAGGATACAAACAACTGACGTTCCTCGGGGGAGAGAAGCGCACGAAGTCTTTTCTGATACGTCGAAACTGATTCCATACACTGTGCAGTATAACACCCGCTTCGGTAGTGCTTACGTCGCACAATATACCAAGATGTTTTCCGATGTGAGCGTCACGTTGGAAAACATGTATTGTACGACATTGTACCATTTTCTCGACGAAAAAGCAAATGCCTGCGCACTTCACTCCCCCTATAACAATCGCGTTCTCTAAGGTCGATTGTAGTAGGAAAGCGGCACATATTGCAATAGGGTGTGTGTGAATAACGCATTAACCACTCCCCCCACTGGGGGGGATAGATAACGGAGAATGGTTCAAATGAAACCTAAAAAGGGTGACGTTGACACCGAGATATTGCGTTCTCAAAAACTGCAGCACCGATGGCGCGTACTCCAAAATCTTGCAAAGGATATGTATCACAGCAATATGTCGGATGCACAAATCGGTTCGATGTGTCGCACGATTCGCAATGTGCTTTCGCACGACATAGTGCCTGACGATTTCGACCTGTTCGACGGCGTAGCAGAGATTAAATAAATTTATTTCCCCACAATCGTATGAGTAGTGATATTCGCAATATTGATCTGCATCTAATCGACGAGCCACAAAATCCGATGCGTTCGGGCATGGATCCCGTGAGCATCGCCGACCTTGCCGAGAGTATAAAAGTTTCTGGTCTGATCAATCCGATTACGGTGCGACCTATGAAGCAGATTTGCACTGCCGATAACTGCAGAATGTTTGCAGATCTTGGCATTTGCTCTGTAGCGCATGGCCGCCGTTTCGAAGTAGTTGCCGGCCACCGTCGACTGCTTGCCTGTCGACTGGTCGGCATGGCTACTGTGCCGTGCGTCGTGCGAGAGATTTCTGACGACGAGGTGTTTAGCATCATGGGCACAGAGAACCTTGAGCGTAAAGATACCGACCCTGTGGACGAGGCACTGTTTCTCGCGCGGTTTGTTGGTGAGGATGTCACCAAAATTCCTGCCGCTGCGAAGCTCGTCAACCGTTCGACCGCGTGGGTTGAGGGACGGCTTGATATTCTCAATTATCCCGACTACATGATTGCGTCAGTGAAGCGCGGCGATCTCAAACTCGGTGTCGCCGCGTTCATTGCGCAAGTTGAGAATGACCGGTGGCGTGAGATGTTTACTCGCGATGCTATCGCGCACGGTTGGACTGCCCGCATTGCAGAGCATCAATACCTTATGTGGAAGGGTGGAGTGCTCGACAATCTCGAACAGCCACCGCCCGCGCCCGACGACTTGCCCCCAATACAACAAGCTCGGGCGCGGGCGATGTGTGCAAAGTGTGGTAGCGTCGCCGAAGACCCGAATTTGCAGAGCGTGTTTATACACGTCTCGTGTCCGAGCGAGTTGAGCGAAGCGCAAGGATAGCGAAGCACTAGAATCCGCCGCAGCAATTCTCCCGCTCGGTAGAGCCCGCACACAATCCCATTTTGAGGCGCAAGAGATGCCGTACTTTCCGAGCTTGAAAGTGCGGCAATCTTGCTGCGCGAAAAATGGGGAAGTATGCGAGGCTCGTTAGCGAGTGGGGGATTGTCTGGGCGAGATTCGTTAGTGCGGAGCTAGACTGCAAGATGTCTTCCCCCCCCAAAAAAGAGTTTTTAGGGCGCAAACTCCTTTCGAGCGCCCAAGCGGGCTTTGCCGCGCGGGCGCGAGCAAACCACAGAGCTCGGAGCGGGCGAATAAGACACGGCGCTCGGAGCGGGCGACAACCCACGGGCCGCGTTGCGAACAGTGGAGCGGTGG
>CAIRHB010000005.1 GCA_903878285.1 Candidatus Adlerbacteria bacterium
AAACGCAAGGTATCGTTTGGTTCGCATTCCAAAGAGACCGCAGAGCGGTTGGCGATTCTGCTGTCCGTGTTCATGTCGAAGCGGAGTCAGAATCCACGAGACTGGTTTGGGGAGCTGCTGCAAGGGGTGTGAGGGGTTACTCTGCCGCGAGACGCTTTTGGGCGGGTACGTTTGCGCTCTTTTGCCACATAGGGTATAGTACGGCGCATGCAAGTAACGGTTACGAAGCGCGACCTCGCGCAGAATCCAGCAAATCTCCGCAAGGAGGGCATCGTTCCTGCCGTCGTCTACGGCCGCTCACAGGAGGCAACGCCGATTTCCGTCAATCGCAAGGAGTTTGAAAAGGTCTTCCGCGACGCGGGTGAGTCGACCGTTATTACTCTTGTCGGTCTTGATGCTGACAAGGAGGCGCTTATCCAGGAGGTCTCGGTACACCCGGTCTCCGGTTTGCCGCTCCATGTTGATTTTTACGCAATCCAGAAAGGCCAGACAGTGACCGTGTCTGTGCCGCTTGAGTTCGAGGGCGTCTCTCCGGCAGTCAAGGAGCTTGGCGCGATGTTGGTTAAGGTGATGCACGAAATCGAGATGGAAGTGCTCCCAGGCGAGCTCCCGCAGGAGATTATCGTCGATGTCAGCTCGCTCAAGGCGATTGACGACAAGATTTTTGTATCCGACCTCAAGCTTCCGCCGAGCGCAGTGATTACTGCCGACCCCGAGGAAGTTGTCGCGATGGCTGCTGCGGTCGAGGAGGAGAAAGAAGAAGTGGCTGCGCCAGTCGACCTCTCGGCGATTGGTTCCTCGGTGGAGCGCGGCAAGAAGGAGGAGGAAGCAACTCCCGAGGAATAGTGTTTTCTTTGGCGTTGCAGCGTTAGTTTAAGACTGTGCGAGTGCGATACAAACAACCCGGCATGCACCGGCCTTTTTTAATGCACGAGTGGCTTCGGTAAACGTAGCTCCCGTTGTGGTGACATCATCAACCACGACGCAAATTTTGCCGCGAACCAGGGCAGGGTCGGGTGCTAGCATCGACAGCCGAACATTTTTGCGCCGATGATACTCAGGGAGTCCTTGCTGCTGGGGTGTATGGCGCACCCGGGCAAGTGCCCATGGCGCATAGTCAAAAAGCGCTGCTGTGGCGCTGGTGTGCTGCTGTAGTATCGGCAGCGCCGCCTCGCAGAGGATTTCTGTTTGGTTATGTCCGCGCTCGCGCCGCCGTGTCGGATGCATCGGGATGGGGATCAGGAGTGGTGTGCCGAGTGTCTCTGCGGCGACCGCAAGGAGCTGTTCGGCAAGCACAGCGGCGCACAACTGTACTGCGCGCTTGTTCGCATAGTATTTGACCTCCCATACCAGCGCGCGCACGTCGGGGTCGTGATAGGGAAGGATGCCACCGTGCTCCGACTCGCTGAGCATGCGCTGTCCCATGTCGGCGAGTATGAGTTCCCGGACAACGAGCGCCGTGTTGCGTGGTGGTATAATCAGGTCTATCAACAGTAGCAAGAATGATCTCGACATAGTGCTATACTACCTAGACACCCATTATGGCATTTTCTTTTTCATCATTGTTCTCTTCGCAACCCAAAAGCGTGCTGGGTGTGGATATTGGTACCTCGTCGATCAAGGTAGTGCAGCTGAAGCGTGACCATGGTCGCGTGGTGCTCGAGACCTACGGCGCGATTGCACTTGGTCCGTACGCTGGGGTAGAGATCGGTCGCGCAACGGCGCTCGCGGGGGATAAAATCGGCGAGGCGCTCAAGGATGTAATCCGCGAAGCAAACGTCTCCACATCTGACGCAGCAATCGCGATACCCTATTCCTCAAGTCTAATCTCTATCCTCAACTTGCCCGCAGGAGTAGAAAAGCAGTTGGCGCAGGTGGTGCCGATTGAGGCGCGCAAATATATCCCCGTGCCGATTAATGAGGTACTACTCGACTGGTTTGTGGTCGGTGGTGATGGCAACACTGCTCAGGGCGACCAAGCAGGGAAGATCCAAGTGCTCCTGGTTGCGATTCATAACGAAACCATCTCGAAGTTTCGCTCGATCTCTAGTACAGCAGCACTGCAAACAGGTTTTTTCGAAATCGAGGTATTTAGCTCGGTGCGCGCGGCGCTCGAGCATGGTATTGCGCCAGTCGCGGTGGTCGATATGGGCGCAGCGACCACAAAGTTTTACGTCGTTGAGCGCGGGCTGATCCACGAAAGCCACATCATCAATCACGGTAGCCAAGATATTACGCTCGCGGCGTCTCGTGCGCTTGGTATTTCGGTGGCACAGGCAGAAGAGCGCAAGCGCAAGATTGGCCTCAGTGGCGGCGCGCCAGACCAGCCCGGTGTCGCCGACTTACGCAAGTCGCTGGAACTGTCGCTGTCGCCACTCCTTTCTGAGTTGGCGCGCACTGTCACTGCATACGAGACACGGACAAACCAGGCGCTCAGTGCGCTCGTGTTTACTGGTGGTGGTGCGACGCTTAAAGGGCTTAGAGAGTTTGCACAACAAAAGATCCAAACCGAGATCCGCCTCGCCGACCCGTTTGGTAAGACCCAAGCGCCTGCGTTCCTCGAAGCGATTCTCAAAGAGGCGGGCCCAGAGTTCTGCGTCGCAGTCGGTCTCGCGCTGCGTCGTTTGCAGGAGATCGGCTAACCCTTTGTCCCCATCACGCACCGCAGGTGCACCTTGTAAAGAAATTGTGCGGTATACTGTACGTGATGGATCCTCAGGTACAGGCATCGTTCATACCAAAAAAGTCCTTTGATACAGGCACGGCTCGTGGCGAGGGAGCGTTTGGCAGCTTATTTTTGCTTATCGCGATTTTCTTGCTGCTGGCGTCTGTTGCTGCGGCTGGAGGTGTGTACGCCTACCAGCGATATCTGGCGAACTCGATCGTGCAACAGAGCGACTCGCTACAAAAAGCTGAAGCAGCGTTTGACCCTGGTGCGATACAAGACCTTTCGCGTATGGACTCTCGCATCAACAATGCCCTGACGCTGTTGCAGGGTCACGTTGCTCCGTCTGCGCTGTTTACGTTTCTCTCGACACAGACGCTGCAAAGTGTGCAATTTACGTCGTTCTCGTACGAGCTGCAAACTAATGGATCTGCCAAGATATCTCTTAACGGTCTTGCAGACAGTTTCTCCGCAGTCGCACTCCAGAGTGATCAGCTCAATGCAAACAAACTACTCAAAGGTGTCGTCTTTTCTAACATCCGAGTAGATACCAATGGTAAAATTGCCTTTAGTGTAGAAATGTCGCTTGGCTCGGCGAGCCTCAATTATGCTAATAATATCGGTTCTGCTACAGGCGCTGTAAGCAAAACAGGCACAACACAGACGCCGGCATCAACCACTCAACAGGAGCAGCCAATGGCTGGCTCGTCGGTCCCTGCATCATCTGCTCCTGCGTCCACCACTGCACCAAGCCCACTCACCCACTAAACACTATGCGCGCACTTATACCACTCATTATCCTTGCTGCTGCTATCGGGCTTTTTGTGATGTATACCAACCCAACCTTCCAGGCAAGCAAGAGTCTTGCTACGCAGGCAGCAAGTTACAACGATGCGCTGAGTAAAGCACAGCAGTTGCGCGCGATGCGCGACTCATTACTCTCGAAGCGAAACACCTTTTCTAACGAGGATGTAACAAAGCTTGAGCACGTGTTGCCGGACAACATCGACACCATCCGCCTCATTATCGACATCAACAACATCGCATCAAAGCATAATCTGTCACTTGGCAACTTGCAGCTCGGCTCTATATCAGATAGCAGGAGCACCCAAAGCTCGGCGGCGGTCGGCTCCTCCGGCGACCCGATCGGCTCGGTGCAGATTGGGTTTACCGTCTCGACAGACTACGACACCTTCCTTGCCTTCTTACACGACCTCGAGCACAGTCTCCGCATTATCGATGTCGACAAGATCAGCTTTGACAGCAGCACGAGTCAAACCACCGGCAGCAGCACCTACACGCTTGACCTGCGTACCTACTGGCTTCATTAATACACACCTATGCTTAGCTTTCTGAAGGAAAACAAAATACTTGCTATCGGAGTACTTATCCTGCTCGCGGGTGTGGTGTACTTCGCAATGACCTCTTCTGGCGGCAGCCCAACGACACTCACGTCGACGACCGACTCCAGTACCTCTCCTGTGTCGCAAAATTTGCTCGTGACGCTGTCGAGTCTCCGCACCATCACACTAAATGACACGATATTTACCAACCCGGTCTTTGTGTCGCTCACCGACTTTGGCGTCACAATCCCACAGCAGCCGATCGGTCGACGCAACCCGTTTGCCTCGGCGACACTTGGGGCCGCAGCGCCTGCAGCAGCGCAGAACACTCCTGTTATCAAATTACCGGCTGGCCGCTAATACGGTATGGATCTACTCACGCTACTCGAAGAAAGCGGAGTTATCACCAGAGCCCAAGTGCTCGAGGTGCGCTCCTCGCTCAAGCCTGGCATGTCTCCTGAGGAGGCGGTGGTGCATGCGGGAGTGTCTCTAAAAGAGGTGCTCAAGGCGAAGGGGATGTACTTTGGCGTCCCGACACGCGAGGTAGGAGACTCGTCGGTACCGTTTGATATCCTGCGGTACATCCCCGAGGAGTCTGCGCGGCACTACCGGTTTGTCCCACTTGGTGTTGCTGACGGTGTGCTCGAGGTTGGTATCACCGACCCGGACAACCTTGAAGCGCGCGACGCATTGACCTTTATCTCGGCGAAGGCGGGGACACCGTACAAGGTGTTTCTTATCACCGATACCGATTTTGAGAAACTACTTTCGCAGTACAAGGGGCTCTCCGGCGAGGTCGGGAAGGCGCTCAACGAGTTTGAAACCGAGGTAAACGTCGAAACAGAAAAGACAGCGAAAGACAGCAAGCGCAATATCTCAGTTGAGGAAGATCAAGTGACCGACACCGAAGCAGATTCGATTAGCGAAGACGCGCCGGTGACCAAGATCGTCGCGACCGTGTTGCGGCACGCGACCGAGCAGCGCGCATCCGATATTCATATCGAACCGTTAGTCGACAAAAGTCGTGTACGTTTTCGCATCGACGGTGTGCTCAGTACCAACATCACGCTCCCGCCTCGGGTGCACAGCTCGGTTGTTGCACGCATCAAGGTGCTCTCGAACATGCGGCTCGATGAGAAGCGCAAGCCACAAGACGGTCGCTTCTCGGCCCGGGTGGGCGGCACCAAGGTCGACTTTCGCGTATCAACATTTCCAACTTACTACGGTGAGAAGGTGGTGATGCGTATCTTGGGTTCGTCGGCAAAAGAGCTGCGGCTCGATAATCTTGGTTTTTCCGAGCGCGACCTGGGGCTGATCCGTACCGCGATCAAGAAGCCCTACGGGATGGTGCTTGTCTCGGGGCCAACTGGCTCAGGTAAATCGACCTCGTTGTACGCTATCCTTAACGAGATCGACCGCGAGCGGCAGAACGTGCTCTCGCTCGAGGATCCGGTTGAGTACACAATCCCCGGAGTGTCGCAGTCACAGATGCGACCAGAGATCGGCTATACCTTCGCCTCCGGTTTGCGCACGACGCTTCGCCAAGATCCAAACATCATCATGGTCGGCGAGATTCGCGACGCCGAGACCGCGAACCTCGCGGTGCAGGCGGCGCTTACCGGCCACCTCGTGCTCTCGACTATTCACACCAACAATGCGGTCGGTATTGTCCCGCGCTTGCTCGACATGGGGATCGAGCCGTACCTGATCCCGTCGGTGTTGATTCTCGGGATGGCACAGCGTTTGGTGCGTACGCTCGCTCCCGGTGGTGGTAGGAAAGTCCCTATGGACCCGAGCATGCAACAGATGATCACAAAAGAGTTTGCCGATTTGCCCGAGGAGTATCGGCAACGTGTACCTGCGTTCGACGAAGTGTATCGCATCGCGCCGACTCCCGAGAATCCTTCTGGCACCAAAGGACGCATCGCTGTCATCGAGACGTTCGACATGAACGTCGAGCTCGAGCGCTCGATCCTCGCGCGCGAGTCCGAGGAAAAGATGTTCGCTATTGTACGCACACACGGTATGTTTACCATGAAAGAAGATGCTATGATAAAGGCAGCGAAGGGGGTGATCCCGTTCGAAGAGGTAAACACGATCGGTGGTGAGTTTAATCTATCAGATGAGCCCACTGTCCCGGTACCGCCACCACCCGAACCAGAGGTGCTCGGTGCCGATGATGAAAACAACGAAGCAGCAGATATCGCCGCAGCAGGTAAAGAAATTCAACTATGACAACCGACTATCGAGCATACATAGCACGTTTAATCGAAACACTCATCGCGCAAGGCGCGAGCGACCTGCACTTGTGTGTGACAGCACAGCCGATTATCCGCGTTGCCGGGGCGCTCACGCCAATACTGTCCGAGCAGCCGTTGACCGCGGAGGATGTGATGGGGCTCCTGACCGAGCTGCTAACGCCAGAAAACAAAAAGCGCTTTTTAGAGACGCAGGAAATCGACTTCTCATTTGCCTACGGCGAGCAGGTGCGCTTCCGTGGGAATGCGTACTGTGAACGCGGTCGCGCTGGTGTCGCGCTGCGTCTTATCCCGCGGGATATTCCACCGCTCTCGTCGCTACACTTGCCACCCGCAATCGAAAATTTCGCCGCAGACCGACAGGGGTTCTTTGTGGTAGTGGGTCCCGTTGGGCAAGGTAAGACCACCACGCTCGCAGCGCTCATCGACAAGATCAACGCCGAGCGAAGCGAGCATATCGTCACCATCGAAGACCCGATCGAGTTTTTGTTTACCAACAAAAAGTCGCTCATCGAGCAGCGCGAGGTGCGTGTGGACACCGCCGACTTCGAAACCGCGCTGCACTCGGTGTTTCGTCAAGATGCTAACGTGCTGATGATCGGTGAGATGCGCACGCCAGAGACGATGGCAACGGCGGTGACCGCCGCCGAGACCGGCCACTTGGTGCTCTCGACACTTCACACCAACAACGCCGCACAGACCATCGACCGTATCATCGACTCCTTTCCTGCAAACCAGCAGGATCAGATCCGCATGCAGCTCGCGGGTTCGCTCATCGGTATTTTCTCGCAGCGTCTTGTCCCCCGTATCTCGGGCGGGCTCATCCCTGCATGTGAGCTCCTGCTCAACAACAACGCGGTAGCAAACCTCATCCGTGAGAAGCGCACGCACGAGATCCAAACCGTCATCGAGACGGGTCTTGAGGAGGGTATGATCGACATGAACCGCTCGCTCGCCGAGCTGGTGCGTCAAGGCGAGATCACCGTCGAAAGCGCCTACGCTCGCGCATGGAACCCGCGCACACTGGAGAAGTTACTCTAACCGCACTTGCTAGATTATGGAATTTAAATACGAAGCATTAGATCAGGGGGCGAAGCCGCAGGCAGGAATGGTCAATGCTGCTACACAAGACGCAGCGATCGAGGCGCTCCAACGCAAGGGCTACACCATCACCATGCTCGCACCCGCCGGGGCAGGGAAGATGAACATAAACATCAGCTTGCCATTTTTAGGCGGTGTATCCAGTCGCGACGTGGTGATGCTTTCACGGCAGATGGCAACCTTGTTCGAGGCGCAGGTGTCTGCGCTGCGCGTGTTTCGGCTTCTTGCCGAGCAAGCAGACAAGGCGGCGCTTCGCGACGCACTCACCACCATCAGCGACGACCTGCAGGGCGGCAGCAGTATCTCGGCAGCGCTCGCCAAGCATCCAAAAGTGTTTTCCGACTTCTATGTCAACATGGTGCGCGCTGGTGAGGAGTCCGGAAAGCTCGACCAGACCTTTCTCTTTCTTGCCGATTACATCGACCGCTCCTACGAGCTCACCGCCAAGGCACGCAACGCGCTCATCTACCCAGGCTTTATTATGGCGACGTTCGTTGCCGTGATGACGCTCATGCTCACATTCGTGATCCCAAAGATTGGCTCGATTTTGACCGGCGACGGTCAGACGCTGCCGTTTTATACACAGGTTATTCTCGACCTGAGCTCCTTCCTGATCGACTACGGTATCTTTCTACTCATCGCGCTCATTGTGGGCGGGTTCTTTCTCTACCGCTACTCGCAGACCACCTCAGGCAAGATGACGCTCAGTCGTCTTAAGCTGTCTGTCCCGTACGTCGGCGCACTGTATCAAAAGCTCTACCTCTCGCGCTTTGCCGACAACATGAACGTGATGCTCACCTCTGGCATCTCAGCGGTGCGCTCTCTCGAAATCACCTCAAACGTGATCGAAAACGAGGTGTACCAAAAGATTTTGCTCGAGGCGCTCAAGGGGGTCAAGGCCGGTAGCCCGATGTCACAGTCGCTCGCACGCTACCCAAACGAGATCCCGACGATCTTGGTCCAGATGCTCCAGATCGGCGAGGAGACAGGCGAGATGGGCAGCATCCTTGAGCGCATGGCAAAGTTTTATAACCGCGAGGTTAACGCTGCCGTTGACGCGCTCGTGTCGCTCATTGAGCCAGTGATGATCGTGCTCCTCGCTCTTGGCGTCGGCTTCCTCCTTGCGGCCGTCCTCCTGCCAATCTACAACAGCACCACGAGTATCTAATCAGTATTCTTGCTTGAATGAAGGTATGAAAAATGATGTAGGCGTTTTTATCGACGCATCAAATCTGCGTATTTGACCTGCCTTGCTGATTCCTCGATTCCGACGACCAACACGAAGTGGAGTCAGGATCCGCAGGGCTGGTTTGGGGAGCTGCTGCAAGGGGTGTGAGGGGTTACATAGCGACGTGTTGACAAAGAATGTCAAGTATA
>CAIRHB010000006.1 GCA_903878285.1 Candidatus Adlerbacteria bacterium
CAGCAATACAAATCGACGATATGATGAGTGTGCAACAAGGGCATAGTGCAAAAGAGCTAGCTTGTAACTGACTCTATTGTACGTGCTCTTTTTGCGTTTGGTGGCTGTAATGAACAGTGGAGGAGTTTTGAGATTCACGGCTAAACCGATTGCTCTACATATCTATTCCTATACATAGTTCCCATATGATACAGTAGTTGGTAATCAGTAAGAATAAAACGTTATGCCCCACACAACACATCGGCCGAAGGAGGATCAGAATGCGTGGAACTTTGCGCTGTCGGTATTTTTTGCCGGCGTGTTTGGGTATGTGCTGTGGGCGATGTGGGGCAGGGCAGGCGACTTCCCGCACACGATCCCGCTCTTTGACGCGTTGCTGCTGGCGCTCGCGGCGTTTCGTATCACGCGGCTCGTGGTGTATGACAAAATCACGCGCTGGTTCCGCGAGCTGTTTGTGCAAAAGCGCGAGTACGAGAAAGACGGCGCGACCTGGGTCGAGCTGGTGCCGCTGCGCGGCGGACTGCGCCGCACCGTGCACGACCTGCTCGGCTGCCCGTGGTGCATCGGCTTTTGGTCGGCGCTCGTCGTCACCTTTTGCTACTTTATCTTCTTGTGGGCGTGGTTCGTGATACTCTTTCTCGCGGTCGCGGGGGCGGGATCCTTCTTCCAGATCCTTGCCAATCTGATCGGCTGGACAGCCGAAAATGGTAAGCTTGACGCGCATCGCAAAGAGCGCGAGGCAGGTAAGTAACATACCAAGGACAGTCCTTGGTATCGGTATACCGTTCATGCTGTTTTCTTTGCTACAATAGGCGCATGCAGTCGGTACACGCATTCCAAAAACAGGTGCGGAGGGGAGTCGCGCGCCGCTTTGCACGAGTCAAACACTTTGTCGGGCTCATTTTATTTCTCTTTGTCTCGCCAATTGCCATCCTCTACTTTGGCATCATCCCGTTTTCGGCGCGGCTGTGGATACTGGGGCTGTATGTTATCGCTGTTTCAATCATCGTCTTTCGACAAGAACGTTCGTGGCGTAGTTTGGGCATGCGCAGCGATAATATCCGCGCTCTCACGCTCCCATATACTATTTTTACTCTCGTGAGTGTTTGTCTGTTGCTCGTTTTTGCACATATCCTTGGCAAAGAGCCGACGCCAGGGTGGACAAACAACTCGAGCTTGCTCTTTCTCTTTATCCCGATCAGCTTTACGCAGGAGTTTCTCTACCGCAGCTTCTTGATGACCGAGCTGCGCAAGTTCTACACCTCGATCATCTCGGTTATTATCGTCAACTCGCTGCTGTTTACCTTTCTCCACGTCATCTACGGCGAGCCGTTTATCACGCTGCCCTTGGCGCTTGTTGCGGGGGTCGGCTTCTCCTATATGTACTACAAGTATCCCAACCTGTGGCTGATCGCCCTCTCGCACAGCATCCTCAACTTTGTCGCGGTGCTGTACAGCTTTTTTTAGTAACAAAACCTGCGAACTTGTTTTGGTGCACCCTGCAGGACTCGAACCTGCGACCCCACCCGTGTGAAGGGTGTGCTCTACCAACTGAGCTAAGGGTGCGAACGCTGTCACTATAGCGCATAACGGGCGCTTTCAAAAGACCTAGTTTCTTGCTACACTAGCTCGTGTTCGTAGGCGCTACCGGCACTCGGCACCGCCCGCGTTCGGGCTGTAGTATACCGGTAGTACGCGCGCTTCGGGTGCGTGAAGACCGGGTTCGATTCCCGGCAGCCCGACCAGAGATTAACAAAGTTTTTTGTGTTAAATTAATACACGTGCCACATCGGCACGTTAGGGCCCATAGTTAAGTGGTAAAACGCTGCATTCGCATTGCAGAGGCGCGAGTCCGATTCTCGCTGGGTCCACATCGTTATAGTTGGCGGTCGCAAGTTCCTCAAAAAGCCTTGTGCTGCTTAGGGAATCGCCAGTTCGATAACCCTCTTTTTTGTCATATGGCAATTTTGCCTCAAAAAGAAAGTAAAACAGGCGCTGCTTTTCTCTCAAATCGGCATTTTGCCATACAGTGTAAGGGCTTTTGAGTAGTCCCATCACCTTACCGAGCGCAGTTCGATAAGGCACATCTAGGTCGGCTTTGTCGGTTGGCATTCCTAACATCTCCAACTCTTGCGCCGTTGTTTCCATCTGCATCTCATACGCCCCACGGACCGCCGCAGATTGCGCCTTTCGTGCCAGTTCGGACAATTCTGCTATTTTCTCTTTTGCGTCCTTCCTGCGCTGTTCTAGGCGCGATTCTTGCTCTCCTAGGGTGTGTACCTCCTGCTTCCATACTCGCTCAAACGCTAGAGCAATCACTGGCTCAACTTTCACCTTTAGAGCGTTGCGTGTAACGAGCGTCTTGAAATCGTCCTCCACGTCTTTTTTGCGTAGTGTCTTATTGCGCAAGGCGCACGCTCGATTCTGGCAGAAGTAATGTGCGTAAGTATGCCGCTTCGACCATGCCGCCGTAAGGTGCTTACTACATACGGGGCAGATAAGCACGCCGCGAAGTGGGAAATCCTCGGACATATCAACCCGCTCCCGCGCTCCCGCGACCGCCTTTCTCATGCGGATCTGTATCCGCTCGAATGTGTCTCGGGATATAAGCGGCGCGTGGTGTCCTGCTCGGCACGTAACGTCCCATGGCGGGTACTCAATATCGCCGCAATGAAAACAATCCTGCAGCATTGCCTTTACTTGATTGAGACACCTCTCTGGCGTTACGCCTTTGCCCCAAAAATTGCGCTCTACAAGAAATCGGGCAACGTCTATTTGCCGCAGCAGACTCGCCGACGCAAAACCCTCCAATGCCTCGCGTATAATCTCGCCGTCTTTGTTGGGTACAGCAATCTTGCCGTGGGCGGGATTGTGCACCATGTTGTACCCGCGCTTGCGAGCAAACGGCCAGTATCCCGCTTCTGCTCGCGCTTTCATCTTTTGCACGACTTGGCGGCGGTTTTGCTTTCTAAACAGTTCGGCACTGCCCGCCATAATCAACTCGACATACTCGCCCTCGGGCGAATCATCGAAACTGTAGTTTAAGCAGCGCAGCATCACGTTGCGAGATTTAAACGCCGCCCGCAGTTTAAGGTGAAACTCGACATTGCGAGCAAAACGCGCAAGATCGTCGAAGACAACCACAAACTCTTTGAGCGGGTTTGCATCTATGAAAGCGAGCATCTCGCGCATGGCGGGGCGCTTCATAAAATCAGTGCCACCCGAAAAGCTATCGGGGAATGTTTTGAGATAGGGGACACCAATAGTGCGCAGATCGCCTATACAGCGCGTCTCTTGGCTCTGTAGCCCCGTACCCTCGGTTTCCTGTTTCTTGCTTGATACACGCGTGTACACAAGCCCCACGCGCCCCTCGTAAGGGTTTGTGCTCATCGCACTCTTTGCTCTAGCGAGTTGGTTTCTTTGCATAGTTTTGTAGCTCGGTCCGTATGATTGCCCTGCAAAACGACTCTATGTACTGCAACCGCTCAATAATGCGCTCGTCGGTACTTTCGGAATCATCCAAAAGGCGGCGGTACTCCTCAATGGAAAGTATACTACTTTCCTTTTTAGGACCTCCTACTATTTTCTTTGCACCGCCTGACATCCATATCAAGATGTGATATTTGACGGTGCATGTATAAGGACATTAAACGTGCACACTAAATGTCCCCCCTCTTTTTCTCAAACGCTTCCTTGAGGTGTTTATACTTTCGGGTTGGTATTTGATCTGGTGTTCCACGTAGATTGCTCCAGAAATAAGGATATCTCTGTATCCGCTAGTACTCCCACTTATTTCTTGTAACTCTCTAGTTGAAAGTTTGTCGTATTTCTCTACTAGTTCATTGAGTTTTGAGGATCGCTTGTTTAGTCTTTTTTTGCTTGGCACCCCCTGTCTTAACCTAATAGCATCTTGGTGCGATTCGAGCACTTCTTTACGCTCACGTACAAACGTAGCAACATCACCTGCGCTTGTATTAAAACCTAAACGAATATAAAGACCTGGCAGTAGGGAATTTCTCTTTTGGGTAGAATCGTTATTCTCCAATCTTTCGAAACTACACCCTGTTACGTCCGATTTTTTTAAGCTTTCTTTGGATAGATTGTTATAGACGAAATACTCTCTTAACGGAGCGTGCAATCCACTATATACAGAAATCATACCTGCTTTAGTGAGTTGTTGTTCGATGAAGTTTTTAAACCTTATTTCAGCATTGAGAAATTTACCGAGATTATTTTTCTTACGCAACCGCTCAAAGTATGTATCAAATTCAAATTTAACCTTGAAACCGTTGAGAGGTATTCCTGCTCTCGTCCTAAGTAAAAAAAGCTTTTTCTCTATAACCTTATTAGACAAGATAAGCTGACTTAAAACGTTCGCCGCTCTCTTCTCGTGTCGTTGCTGGATTGGCATATGTTTCTATGTATAATACAAGGTGACAACTGAATAAAAAGGACCTACCCCCGAGAGATTCTCTTTCGGGCAAGGTCGTCAAACCCAGTCAAGGATAAAGAACCCATCGTGTGGGATTTACCTTGACTGGTCATATCGGGAAACCGGTATGGAAGGCGCGAGCCTTCACCCCGCGGTGGGCTTTTTGCGTTTAAAATCCATGATTAGCAATTATTATTTTTTATCAGTAGGCCTCGTTCTTTCTTTTGTCTGTTCGCGTTGGTATCACGCCAACCAAAAACACCATTTTTATGTGCAACTTGGGCGTTCTAAAAAAACGACAGATATTCTTTCAATACTTAATGGTTTATGCATGGTTACTTCTTGGATCTTTTTGTATTTCAGCTTTTACACTTGGTTTGAAGCTCTTATAGCGATACTCCTAATACAAAAAATTATCTTTCCTCTAGTATTTGGTGTCCTCTCAAAATATTTATGAAAAACTTCTTCCCAAATAAATTTCTTGTCTTAATCTATAGTTTTTTCTTTTTAGTTCCTCTCCAGCTAATTCTCTTGTTGCCGAATAACTCGTGGCTACTTTTCTTAAAAGCTTTGTTGATTCTGTGGATGATGCTCACTTTCTTTCAAGCGACCTATAGGTACCCAAAACTCACTCTGGGTGCCTTCATCTGTATCGTTGGATTACTTTTTAGCCTCTTTTGGTTTTTCGTGGGTACGTTGCTAGGGTATTTATTTTCTTTTTTATTTCTCGGGTGGTTTTACCTAAAGTTTAAGGTTATAGATAAGTTGTATTCAGAGGCAACTACAGAAACACCTCAGAACAACAGTGCGCTCTCGCCAGAATTCAAAAGAGATCTGTATCTTCATCCGGTAGAGCTCGGAGCTATCAATGACGAGAAAATAATAACGAGTGAGGAGGCAAACAAGTTCTTCGGCGTGAAGGAGGAAAAGTAAATATGACCAAACCTCTTAACTCTTAGTGGGTGCGCCGTGTTCTTCCGACGCCATTATTGTAAAACTGGTTATGGGTTCAAAAATTTGTGTTTGCTTTATATCCAAGGCTTGTGGTGTCTTGCCCCAGGCACGCTCAAAAAGGGTCTGCGTGGCGCGTATATCCCCCTTCTTAGCTTTTTTAACAAGCCCATCAACAATAGGCCCGAGTTCCGCTGAAACTCTTTGAGCAATAAATTCCCGGACTTTCTCTGCCTCTAGTGCTGAGAAGCCCTTTTTACGCCCAGATCCCTTTCTGTAGCCGCCTTTCATATTTTTTGATAAGAATCAAACAACCAAACGATAATCGTGCTGTTGCGCAATTCCTCTACAAACCAATACACTCATTGTGTCTCCTCTGGTATACATCCGCTAGGCATATTCTAGGGCTTTTTGTAGCATGGGGCTACTTTGGTAATACTCCCAAAACCGCGAAATATAGCTTTTTACCGAGTCCAATGTTTTAATGACTGTGTGGTAACTAGTCTTTGAGCTTTGGACGATTTTGTGTAGATTTGTGCTATGAAAAAAAGAAATGGCGCGGGCTGCGTAACGCAGAACGCAGCGAAATACAAATACTGCGTGAGCGTGGATACTCACTACAAGACATCGCA
>CAIRHB010000007.1 GCA_903878285.1 Candidatus Adlerbacteria bacterium
CGTTTTGGATAAATCAAAAATACCGCATCAAGTTTCTCTTTATCACCGACCGCAGCGTGCTTTTTCTCGACATCGGCACGCACGATATATACTCATAGTTTGTCAAATATCGCGGTGGGTTTGCTTTATCGTGAGAGGTGGTATACTTTTGGCGCATAGCAGCACCCAGAGATACTAACCACTTACCCACATCCCTATGGCTCAAATACAACCAGAGATCGAAGCGTTCGCACGGATCCGCGTCGTCGGCGTCGGCGGCTCGGGCGGCAATGCAATCAACCACATGGTCGAGAACAAAGTGCGCGGCGTCGACTTTATCGCAGTCAACGCGGATGCGCAGGACCTCCACCACTCGCTCGCGAAGAAAAAAATCCACATTGGCAAAAACCTCACACACGGCCTCGGCGCGGGGATGAACCCCGAGCTGGGCAAGCGCGCTGCCGAGGAGACAAAGGAGGAGATCCAGCAGTCGATCAAAGGCTCGGACATGGTATTTATCACCTGCGGTATGGGCGGCGGCACCGGCACCGGCGCGGCACCCATCGTTGCCAAAGCTGCCAAGGAGCTCGGCGCACTTACCGTCGCGGTCGTCACCAAACCATTCTCCTTCGAAGGCCAACAGCGCAGCCGCCTCGCCGACCAAGGGCTCGAAGACTTGCGCAAGGAGGTCGACGCGCTGATTGTCATCCCCAACGACCGCATCCTCGCGACCGTTGCCAAGGATACAACGCTTAAGAGCGCATTCGCCGCCTGCAACGACATCCTCAAGCAGGCGGTCGAAGGAATCTCCGACCTCATCACCCAGCCAGGCATCATCAACATCGACTTCGCCGACATTCGCGCGGTGATGGAGAACGCAGGCTCGGCGCTGATGGGCATCGGCGTCGCCTCGGGCGAGAACCGTGCACAGGTTGCTGCCAAGGCAGCCGTCTCCTCACCTTTGCTCGAACTCTCGATCAACGGTGCCAAGGGCGTGCTCTTTGCCATTGCTGGCGGCGACGACCTGGGGATGATCGAGGTGCACGAGGCGGCAAAAATTGTCACCGAGTCGGTCGACCCGAACGCAAAGATAATCTTTGGCGCAGTCAGGGACGACAAGCTAAAGAAGAACGATGTGCGCGTCACGGTGATTGCGACCGGCTTCCCTGCGGCAGGGCTCAGCCCGCGCGGCACACCGCTGTTTACCTTCTCGCGCGAGGCAACAAAGGAGAAGGAGCCCGATGTTGTCTCACCTATGTCGTCTATGGGTCGCATCTTCAACTCGCCTGCAACACCAGCGTCTACTCCAGCGACGCCCGCAGCATCCCCGATTGTGATCAAAGAAAAAGAGGATGAGCCAAAAAAGCCTGCCGAACCAGAGGCGAAAGCAAAAAAGGCTGACGACGAAGACGACGAGTGGGGCGCAGTGCCCTCTTTCCTCCGCCGCCCGAAGATAAAATAAGGTATACTGTCCGCATGTATGACTTGGCGATTTTAGGCGGGGGGCCGGCGGGGGTGGCGGCGGGGGTGTATGCGGCGCGCAAGCGGCTGAAGACGATTTTTATCGCAGAGACCGTCGGCGGGCAGAGCACCGACTCGGTCGAGATCCAAAACTGGATCGGAACCGAGAAAATATCGGGCGTCGACTTGGGCAAATCGCTCGAGCGGCATCTGCGCGCCTACGCGGGCGACATGGTCGACATCGCGCTCGGCAAGCGAATTGAAAAACTCCCAGCAATAGAAACGACTACTACACAGAACTCTAGCGCAGCAGCCGCTACGATAGAAAAAATAGCTGGCGGGTTTGCACTGCACTCGCCTGCCGAGTATCAGGCACGTGCGATACTGATCGCCACTGGCGGATCGCGCCGCAAGCTCGCTGTGCCGGGCGCGAAAGAATTTGAACATAAAGGCCTCACCTACTGTGCGTCCTGCGACGGGCCACTCTTTGCTGGGCAGGATGTCGTCGTCGTGGGCGGTGGCAACGCGGGATTTGAAAGTGCCGCGCAGCTCTTGGCCTACTGCAAGTCGGTCTCACTCATCCACCGAGGCGCTGATTTTACAAAAGCAGATGCCACAACCGTCGCGAGCGTCATGGCTCACCCGAACATGCGTGTGTACACCAATAGCGAGCCGGTCGAGGTCCGAGGCAACACCTTTGTCAGCGGCATGGTGATCAAAAATAATCAAACCAACGAAACGACCGAGCTCCCCGTCGCGGGTATCTTTGTCGAGATCGGCGCAGTGCCCAACACCAGCTTTCTCCCACCACTGATCGAGCTCGACTTGCTTGGGAGAGTCGCGGTCGACCCAGCGACCCAGCGCGTGCGCTCCGCGGGCATCGAGGTGCCAGGGCTGTGGGCAGCGGGCGACGTCACCGACGGGCGCTTCCACCAGAACAACATCGCCGCTGGCGACGCCGTCAAAGCACTCGAGGATATTTACCTCTACCTCAAATCAGCGCAGCACTAGTTCTGGGTTACTCCGCCTAGGTTTAACCTCGGCGGATTTTCCTCACGCAGAATACGTTGCAGTATAAGTGCAAAAAAGGATTTGTCGCTCTTCAGAGCCGTTTTGATGCTTCTAGTGACCTGTTAGGGTGGCTTTCCGAACTCTCGAAGCAACGGGAGTGGATTGCTCTTAGTGTACGGGAGCTTGGCGCGATAGTCACGCCCTGAATGAAAACGCTACGGAAAATACCGCTTTTATCGCTTTGCGCCCGTGTTGATACGGGGGGGTACCCCAATGCCCAAATTGTGGAGAACGGAAAACAGAAAAAGCATCTAACAACGAGCGCGACTAAAAGTCAAACTTGCGAAGAAACTGCTATGAGCTTTTTGCTTTTTTGCCATAGATCACATACAGGGTGGCTCTATAGACAACAGAGCTCCAAAACAGCACCCAGAGCAATACCAACAAGATAGGGATCAGTGTCCAAGATGCAAGATCTCTCAAGATAACTCCGAAATTGATTTCTTGCGTAACTTTGATGCGGGCAAGGTTCTTTAAGTTGTCTTGGTATTTCGAATAGGACGGGTCCGCCTGTTTATCGTTGGAAGATTTCATGATGGCATTAAACACACAATCAGAAAGTTTAGCGGTAGACGGCGGGCACGCGCTGGTATCAGCATAGTACTTATCAAGACCATATTGTTTTTGTAGATTTTCATCAGCAGCATGATACAGAGCAACGTACCGTCTGCTGTCAGATTCTGAAAGTACAACACCGTCACACTTTATCCCTTCACCGTCGGCCATAGGCTCATTATCAGCAACGTTAAAAGCAAAATAGTCTTCTATGCAAGATAATTCTTTACCACTCGCTGTTTTATAGTTTGGCTCCAAACTAAACGCCACTGGTCGATACGACACCCAAGGATCGTTAAAGCTCCCGAGGGTAAAAGTCAAAAATATGGCGAGCAGCAGCAACAATATCGACGTGCCACCAAGAAGAACATAGAAAAGTCGGTCCCACCATCTGTCTTTCGTTTCCTCTCTTTTTACGAACAAGATACGCAGTAGTCTTTTCATAGTGATTATTTAAACCAATTAAGCGGGTTGAGCCATTCGTACCAGTGTTTTTGCTTTTGGGCAGAAACTCCAGTGTTTGTCAATGCCTTAGTTTCAGAAGCGTTTCTGCCATACGAAGAAGTTGTTGCCGTAGATGATGCGGCCAATGTAGAAGTATTTTTTACCAAGCCAAGTATTTTAGTGTTCGAGACTTGAATTTGTTTCTGGGGTGTTACTTGTGTTGTAGAAGAGATACCTGTACGGTCTGTGGTTTTGTTTTTTGCATTCCAGTCCGACAAAAGAATACACTTATTGTTTTTTGGATCACTGCCGTTTTCAAAAATATATCCCGCGTTGCATTCGTAATTAGTTGTGGTGGCATTGTAATGCGCTTGGGGCCCATACCAAGAAACACCAATCTCTTGCATCAACTGAACTCGCGGGATGCATTTGTTTGCATCATCTCCAAGACCCGTATAAAGTCCTGCATTGCAGGTACAACTACCAGTAGCGTTGAGAGAAGAATTTATAGGACAAGTTGGAGACTGGGGTGCCACTATCTGCCAAGAAATTGAGTCGGGATTGGATTCATAAGTAAAACACTGGTCTATTTCATCTTGACTGAGCGAGGGGTCGTTCTTGCAGTTTTGATTAGTCTTTGCAAAATCGAGGGCTTTCTGTGTAATATCCCGCGTCGGTCGCATATCCACGCATTTACCCGATGTGCCGGGCGCAAATCCATCACGACACACGCATTGAGTCTGAGTCGTAAGACCCACAGTAAACGATTTTAGATAGCCATTAGGACCTAGTGCGTTAGTACATGCAATAGCTCTATTTTTTGCAGCAGCTGCGGGCAACTCACAGGTGGAATTTATTGGATCAGTTTCATATCCAGACTGACATGCACACACATTTTTTGTTGAGTCATATTGTGCATAAATACCATGTGCATTTTGGCATACTTCGTCCTGAGCTTGTTTTTTGCTGTTAACCAATAACTGTGTCTGGTTCTGTAGACTTTGCTGTTGTGTCGCAGCGCTTGTGCTCAAACAGCTGTTATATGTAGACCACGCTGCCTGATATTGAGCGTGTGTTTCATCACAGGCAGAAATTTGTTCTTGTGACCAGACGGTCCCAGCGGTCCCATACATATACTGTTGCCCGACTATGGCACCTTTGAGATTTGGATCGC
Source organism: Candidatus Adlerbacteria bacterium (assembly GCA_903878285.1). Classification (GTDB taxonomy): domain Bacteria; phylum Patescibacteriota; class Minisyncoccia; order Phycocordibacterales; family SBAW01; genus GWA1-54-10. Next base: position 4,685 of record CAIRHB010000007.1, read on the forward strand.
AGTCCCTCAACCCTGTGGGTCTGATACATGAAACCTGACATTCGTCTGTTGAATAGAAATTAGTAGAACTCTGCCAGCCATCATTACAGACAGCATTGCCTAGGGATCCTGCACCTACTGCACAGTTAACCCCACCATGTGCAGAACATGCGCCCGAAGTGGCGAGGGATAGGTTTGGAAAAAGTAATGCCCCAAAGAAGACCAACGAAAGCAAGACCTTGCTATAGTTTTGCATAGTATGTTTTTCTTAATTTATACACAAAAAGCCCACCGCGTGGTGATGGCTTGCGCCACCCATGCCAGTTTCCCGACATGACCAGTAACGGTAAACCCACACGATGGGTTCTTTATCCGTTACTGGTTTTTCGCCATGCCACCTGTTGCCAGATGGTTTAGGCTACTTTCGCACGTATTCAGTTGTACTCCATTACCATACCATGGCTTTTGTGCAACCTCTAGCACTGCAAAATTCTTCGCAGGTTGACAAAGTATGAAACTTGCTTTGTCGCAGATGCGGATATATAATTGTCTCAAACAAAGCGGCCAGTGGGACAGCGAGCCAAAAGCAAAATTGCTTTTTTTATCAAACATCCCCTTCGCCAGAAAAAGATAAGTAAGAAGATAAAAAAGCTTAAAGAAAAAAGATAATAAGACTAATAATCCGTTCTATTACTTAATCTATTGCTCCGTGCTATGGCCTTGGGTGAATGATTTTTTGATCAGACGCCACCTGAGGTCATAGTTAGGTGCGCGTCTGCTCAATGCAAAAAAATAATAAGCGCAATTCTGCGCTCGGTGTCTCTTGTGTCCCAAAGGGTGTTTATTCCACTGTTAAAACTACGAGCGCTCGAAGACGGGCTCTTCATACGGAAGATGAAAATTCATTTTTCGTTGGTGAGAGCGAATACTACAAAAGTGGCAATTTATCGCTCGTTGCTACTTTGTGTTGCTTAGGTGCGAAAGTTGAAGCCGTGGACCGTAGTAACGGTCCTTGGGCTGTTTTCTGTGTGCGGCGCGAAAGAGGTCTGGACCAGATTGTGCAGGCGTTTTACGCGCGCGAAATAAAAGTCGACCCGCTGGATTATTTCAACGCATTAAAGCAATGCAAAACAAGGCTCTATGACCGATAACAACTAACAAAAATTACTATGACAGCAAATGAAGAAAATGCAGCACCAAATATGCTCGACGAGGCACTCGCGTACTTGCGGCGAGGGTGGTCAATAATCCCGATTCACCTATCGCAAAAAGGTGACAAGTGTGAAAAGAAACCGCTTACCAACTGGACCGAATACCAGAAACGACTACCAACCGAGGAAGAGGTGCGGGAGTGGTGGCGACGCTGGCCGTCTGAGGGCATAGCGCTGGTTACTGGCAAACTATCGGGCGTGGTTGTTGTAGACGTAGAGAAAGGCGGACCAACCGATGGACTCACTCCCACAGTGATTTCCAAGACAGGTGGCGGCGGTTTCCACTATCTCTACAGACCACCAGAAGCACCTCTAAAAAACAGCGTCAAAAGCATTGCAGAGCTTACAGACGTGCGCGGCGAGGGTGGGCTCATTGTTCTCCCGCCCAGCATGCACGGCTCTGGCAATCGGTACGAGTGGCTTATTTCCCCGGACATGTCGGATCTTGCTGAGTTGCCGCAGTGGATACTTGAGAAGAGCAGGGATACCAAAGGCAAAGCACCGAGGGTCGACTGGGAAGTACTCGCAGCATCAGAGGTCCCCGCTGGAGGACGCAACGCGACAGCGGCACAGTATATCGGCAAACTCTTGCACGACCTATCACCAGAATTATGGGAGACGGTGGGCTGGCCAGCAGCACAAGCGTGGAACGCGCAACACTGCAAACCACCGCTCGACACCAAAGAATTGCGCTCGGTATTCGACAGTATTGCAGGCCGTGAAGCAGCGAGCCGCGCCAAAAAGGCAAAGCCGGAGGGCGAACAAGACACGACACAGGCGGGACAGTTGGTACGCTATGTGACCGAGGACACCAGCGCCCTACTTTTCCACGACGAGCTCGGTATACCGTATGTGCGCCTTACGGTGGGCAACCACAAAGAAACGTGGGGGTGCAATAGTACGCAATTCAAGCTTTGGCTCGCAAAAAAATACTATGTCACCGCACGCAAACCGATTGCAAGCGGCACGATAGAAACCGCGGTCGAGGTCTTGTGTGGTATAGCGCTCTTTGACGGCCCGAAACACACCCTATCGGCTCGTATAGCACGCGCAAACGATGCGATATGGTACGACCTATGCGACACACAGTGGCGAGCGGTACGCATCACCGCAGCGGGCTGGAGTATCGAAACAGACCCGCCACCAGTCTTTCGCCGACACTCTCACCAAGCGGCACAGGTTGAACCTATCGAGGGTGGTGTTGTTGCTGATTTACTGCCATTCTTGAACCTACAGAGCGACGACCAGAAAATACTCTTTTTGGTCTGTGTGGTGGCTTTCTTTATCCCCGGATTCCCACACCCAATACTGTACATATACGGGCCGCAAGGATCGGCAAAGTCCACTAACTCAAAGAGTGTGCGAACGCTAACCGACCCGTCGAAGATTGAGGTTGTGAGCATGCCAAAAGACGAAGAGCAGCTAGTACAGCAGCTGTCGCATCATCACACTTTGTTTTTCGATAACGTATCGAAGATTAGTGATGCTATTTCCGACCTGTTGTGTCGCGCAGTGACTGGCAGTGGATTCTCAAAACGAAAACTCTATACCGACGACGAAGATGTGATATATACCCTGCTCGCAAATATCGGCATCAATGGCATTGAACTTGTCCCAAGCAAGCCCGATTTACTGGAGCGCAGTGTACTGATTGAGCTTTGGCGCATAGCCAAGGGTGAACGTCGGCAGCTGCACGAATTGGAAGCGGACTTTGAGCGGGAACTGCCGCGACTCTTGGGTGCAATCTTTACCGCCGTATCAAAAGCACTGGCACTGTATCCGTCGGTCCATGTGGATGAACTGCCACGCATGGCGGATTTCACACAGTGGGGCTGTGCTATAGCCGAGGCTATCGGATACACACAGCAAGAGTTTCTCGACGCATACCGGCGCAATATCGGGCAACAAAACGATGCAGTTATCGGGGACCATATCGAGGCGGCAATCATCATGGAATTTATGTCGGACAAGGGCGTATGGACTGGCAGCGCGTCGGGATTGCTCGCTGCGCTCAAAGAATCAAACCCTGCGAACGTCGGGGAACTCCCCAAGCAGGCCAACGTGTTTAGTCGCAATCTGTTTGCACTCAAGACCAATCTCGAAGAGGTCGGCTTGCAGCTGAGCCGGTCGAACGGATCAAAGCGCATGATCACTATCCGCAATCTGAACGTGACCGAAACTGTCGCGCCACAGAGTGACACAGACTGGTTTGAGGGGCTCGACAGCACCCAAAGCGATACCAGCGATATGAGCGATATTTTACCCACTACTGACACGCTGCTATAAGTATGCGCAAGTATAAATACCTCGAAAAATGGGTTACGCAGTGTCTGTGCTTGAAAAGACAACGTGCGAAGTGGGAGCGTGAGCAAAGAAAAAGGCGGCTAGATACTCCAGACGAACCTAAACAATTTCGGCAATAAATATGCGAGGCGGACACAACACCAAGGGCAAAAGGGAGGCGGACATGCTCAAGCAGATCTCTACGACGATGCTCAAAAAGTATGGGTATTTCTCTGGCTTAGGATCAAGAGTGGTGACATGGACCAACCAGATGACTGGGGTGCAAAGCAGTATTTCGGTTGGTGTCACCATGCGCGGCGCTGGCGGGGCTGTACGGCTTGTATACAACGTCACAGACAGGGTTACTGGCGAAAAGCAGTATCTGGATTATCAAATACCGCTCACGTCGACACCGTGCGCATACGGCGGGAGGCGCTACTGGTTTGTATGCCCGTGGGATACAGGCGGCCAACACTGCGGCCGGAGAGTTGGGACGCTGTATCTGCTTGGCGATCGCTTTGCGTGCCGACACTGTAACAATCTCACCTATGCCAGCCGCAACGCGCCACCGTATGACAAAGGGTTTGTGAGTATCCCCGATATTGAGCGCCAGAGGGACCGTGTAAAACGCACCCACTATGCTGGCAGGTTGACCAAGCAATATATAAGGCTGTTGCTGATGGAAGAACGCTTTGCAAAGGGTATGCAAGCCCTAGCGCGGGCGCTTGGGGTCGAACTACCAACATGAACAAGAACCACAAAGAACAACTCTCGGAGGTGGTATATCTGCCAGACGCGCAGACGTATTTTACTGACGAAACAATCCAAGGATTGCGCGAGCTTGGGGCCGTACTTGCTGGTATCCGAACACGTCTCAAGAGCGAGGGGTATGTAAAAAAGGATGGTAAAATGACCAAAGAGGACATCATACAGCTATGACGACCAAAGAAAAAACAGCGGAAGCAATACTCAAGAATATAGCAAGCGGTGCGTACCGTGATTGCTATTTGGTGTACAACCGCAAGAGCACCGACGACACCGAGAATCAAAAGAACTCTATCAAGTACCAAAAGTCCGAGAATGTCCGTTTTGCATTTCGTGAAAATCTCAACCTTGCGGCGCTGACGCTCGATGGTTTTTGTGCCGATGGGGTTATTTCGGAGCGACACTCGGGATTTAAAGAAAATGTCGAACTCGCGTTTGGCGATGGTAACGCGGTGCAGTATCGAGTCGACCGCCCGAAGTTTTACCAACTCGTGCAGCTGCTCAATAAGGGCTATTTCAAGGGTGTGGTATTTCTGTGCTGGGACCGTGCAAGCCGCAACAAGGGCGACAACACCATACTGCGCAAGCTGATGAAAGCGGGTGTCGATATTCGCTTTACGCTCGCACAATACGACAAGACCAGTGCTGGAGAGTTGCACATGGATATTGACGGCATGTTTGCCGAACACCACTCGCGTGTGACTCGTGAGAAAGTGAGCATCACTATCCGCAACGCTCGCACCCGCGGGCTCTGTACGAATAAAGCCCCTGTGGGGTATCTCAATCTTGGCAACATGGACAAAAAGCCGCTTGATCCGGTCCGTGCGCCGATTATTGCCACATTGTTTGAGAAAGCGGCGACTGGGGAATGGAGTCTGGCAGACCTTGCACGCTACGCAGTCGAGCAGGGCTTTACTATGCCACCAGTGCGCCGCCGGAGAACCAACGAGGAGATACTAGCCGAAGAAGAGGACGATATGAGACTTGAGATTGCCGCTGTATCCCGCATACCGACCGCCAACTCGATACACAAGATTCTGACCAACCATTTTTATACTGGCAGAGTCCCGGGTAATGACAACGACTGGATACTAAGCACGAGCCATACGGCTATTGTGTCGGATACTCTTTTTGATGCGGTCCAAAAGCAGCTACAAAAGAAAAACAAGTCCGTGCATTATGCTCAAGTGCTCACCCACCCACTGCGTGGTTTGGTGCGCTGTGGCGACTGTGGGCGCGTATACACCCCATACCCAAAGAAAGGCATCATGTACTATGGCGCACGCTGTGGCGAGCACTGCACTAATACACTCAAGAGCATCAACTTTGACTATATAGCCGACAAGGTGGGCGGGTTGATACAAAAACTCGTGTTTACCGAAGATGAAAAAGCAGAGATCGACGCTCGGGCGAATACCGACGTTGCCATTTTAGAGACAAAGCGTTGCAACAAACTCGAAGAGGGCGAGCGCCGCAAGAAAAAGATTCGCGAGGATCTTGCATACTTGCACGCCAACCGTCTGCCGCTCTTGCGCAGCGGTGCGTATACGCCAGAGTCACTGGTCGCCGAAGAGGCACGGCTGAATATTGAACTCAACACACTGAACGAGGCAGAAGCCGTGTCCGACATTTCAATGGCAGAGACCATCAAAGATATTGTAAAACTTTCCGAACTCCTAGAAGACGCTGCTATTATTTACGATGCGGCAAAACCGCATGAAAAAGAGCAGATTATCCGCGTTATCTTTTCCGAACTCACACTCACGCAGAATACGTTGCAGTATAAGTGCAAAAAAGGATTTGTCGCTCTTCAGAGCCGTTTTGATGCTTCTAGTGACCTCACGGGGAATCGAACCCCGATTTACGCCGTGAAAGGGCGCTGTCCTAACCGTTAGACGATGAGGCCGTACAAGGAGAGTACCACTCACCAAGGAATCTCACAAGGAGTCGCCAGTTGAGTAGTATATGTACATATATTCGAAAAGATATATAGTTATATCTATGGACAAACGCGCTGCCGCTCAAAGAGGAGGTCTTGCAAGAATTCGTATGCATGGCAACCCTGGTACTGCTGATGGGAGGCGATTGGGCGGCATACGCTCTGCTGCTATACAGAAAAAACAATCAACAGGTTTTGTTACGCTTCGTGCGATCTCGTTTCCGAGAGAATCAGTAGTGCTCGCAGAGTTGCTGGGTATTCTCGCTGGAGACGGACACGTGAGTGAGTATCAGGTTTCTGTTACTACCAACTCGGATACAGACAAAGAGCACGCTGAATATGTGCAAGCGCTGCTCAAGAAGTTGTTCGTGGTACCTGTTTCTTGTATCGCAAAGAAAAACAAGAAAGCATTCGTTGTGTACTTGTCGTCACGAGAGGTGGTACGTTTCCTTATCGCTAAGGGTGCGGTAAAAGGGCATAAGATTAGGGGTGGTGTATGCATGCCGCCGTGGATACGCACACGTAAATCATATAGAATTGCTTTTCTGCGTGGGTTATTCGATACAGATGGGTCGGTGTATGTCGACACACATCGGATCAATGCTCGCATGTATAAAAATATCGGAATGGCTTTCACTAACCGCAGTGCCCCGCTGTTAGAGGATTTTAGGCAATCACTCTCCACTCTTGGGCTGCACCCTACCCAAAAAACGAAATATACTGTATTTTTAAGGCGGGAGGGTGATATCAGGCAGTATTTCGAGGTTGTAGGCTCGTCGAACCCCAAACACCTTCGGAAGATTGCTCTATATTTCTCAACCAAAAAGACTGGAGGAGTCGCATAGTTGGTCTAGTGCGCCGGTTTCGAAAACCGGTATGCCGCAAGGTATCGTGGGTTCGAATCCCACCTCCTCCGCCCAGGGCGTTTGCAGCGACATGCTGACAAATGCCCGCTTGTTTGTTAGAGTTTGGTAGAAAAGGAATGCGCGGTTAGCTCAGTTGGTAGAGCATCCCCTTGACGTGGGGAGGGTCGGGGGTTCGAGTCCCTCACCGCGCACCAGAACAGGTATACTTAGTGACATGCACCATCTCGAAAACCTGCTCGCGTTTGTGGATCTGACGCATCGCTTTCAACAGACGAAGCGGGTGATACATGCATTCAACAAGGAAAAGCTGCTGCAGTATGCGCTCGTGCACGACCTCGTCGAGGCATACGCAGGCGACACCTACTTTTACCGCGACGCTGCCGCTGATCAGAAGAAGAAAGAGGCGGAGCATGCTGCCGCGCAGCGCATCGCACGCGAGTTCCCCGACTTCCCCGCGCTGCACACCACAATTGCTGCATATGAAGAGCAGAATGATCCCGAATCCAAGCTCCTATACTCGCTTGATAAGTTGCTCCCCGTAATAAATATCTATCGCGATGGTGGTAGAGCATGGAGGCGACTTGGCGTAACGTATGAGATGACATCTATCGAGAAAACAAAAAAGATTACCGACCCACTGATCACGCAGTATCTAACCGAGTTGCGTTCGTTGCTGAAAGATCAGCAAGATCTGTTTGCACAACCACCACCACACTCAAAATAAAATATGATTATTCTCGCTATCGAAACCAGCTGCGACGAGACGGGTGTCGCGATTTTAGAGGGAAGTAAGCAAGACGACGCCTTGCTGTTTAGAGTGCTCGGGAATGCGCTGCTGTCGCAGGCGGCGCTGCATGCCGAGTATGGCGGCGTCTACCCCACGCTCGCCAAGCGCGAACACGAAAAAAACTTGCCACTGATGCTCGAGCAGGCATTGCGTGATGCTGCGCCACATTTTCCCGAAAAAAAGTCCTCGGGTAGCCCCCAGACTATTTTTTCTGAAAAATATGGCTACGCTCTAGCACATATCGACGCAATCGTTGTCACCCATGGCCCAGGGTTGGAGCCCGCGCTGTGGACTGGTATCGAGTTTGCAAAAAAGCTCGCTAGCGAGTATGGCAAACCGCTCATCCCCGTCAATCATATGGAGGGGCATATGATTTCATCACTAGCCCGCCGTGATACTGCCGACGAAACAGCGCAGAAGTTCGTACTCGAAGGAGTAGAGCTGCCGGTGCTCGCACTCCTCATATCAGGTGGGCACACCGAGTTTGTCTTGATGCGCGAGTGGTTCACTTATGAATTGATTGGCAAGACACTCGACGACGCCGTTGGCGAAGCGTTTGACAAAGTGGCGCGCATGCTCGACATGCCCTACCCCGGCGGGCCACATATATCGAAACACGCAGCAGCCGCACGCGAGGCGCGGAAAAAGGATTCGGAGGGGGTTTCGAGCGCGCCGAAGCTCCCTCGCCCCATGCTCCACAGCGGCACGTGCGATTTCTCTTTCTCGGGGCTCAAAACAGCAGCGCTGTACGCGATCCGCGACCGCGGCGGCGTACATATGCTGACCGAAGACGAGCGCGCCGAGTTTGCCCGCGAGTTCGAAGACGCCGTGACCGATGTGTTGGTAGCAAAAACTCGCCAAGCGCTTGAGCAGACGGGTGCGAAAACGTTTGTAATCGGCGGAGGTGTCGCCGCGAGCACGCGCATCCGCGAACAACTTGGACAGTTGCTGACGAATGAATTTCCAGAAGTGACATACCGTATCCCCGAGCGAACGATCACGGGCGACAACGCGATTATGATCGCCGAGGCGGCGCTCACCCACTGCTTGATGAGACATATCGTGCTTGATGGTTCAGATACAAACGCGCAACAAGTGCCCCCACCAGAGACCATTCGCGCCACCGGCAATCTCTCGCTTTCTCGCCCTATTTGACGTACAATCGGGTTCATGGAACCGACAGCCAGCCGTGCCCCTGAAAAGTTTCTAAAGCCGTACGACCCGAAGACGGTTGAGCCTGCAATATATAAAAAATGGGAGGAGAGCGGCTATTTTAATCCTGATGTGTGTATTGCCAAGAATGTGACCTCGCCCGACGCCGAGCCGTTTACCATCATCATGCCGCCACCAAACGCGAACGGCAGCTTGCATGCCGGGCACGCGCTGTTTGTCACACTGCAGGATATCATGACGCGCTACCAGCGTATGCGCGGCAAGAAGACGCTCTGGCTCCCGGGCGCCGACCACGCCGGCTTCGAGACGCAGTCGGTGTATGAAAAAAAGTTAGAGAAGGAGGGTCGCTCGCGCTTTGATATGCAGCCTGCAGACCTGTACCGCGAGATATACGACTTTACCATGGCGAGCAAATCGTTTATGGAAGGGCAGCTGCGGCAGCTCGGCGCCTCGTGCGACTGGTCACGCCAGATGTTTACCCTCGACGAGCGTGTGGTCGATGTCGTCTACAAGACATTCAAAAAACTCTCCGACGATGGGCTGCTCTACCGCGGCTCGCGCATCATCAACTGGTGTCCTAAGCATCAAACATCGCTGTCGAATCTTGAAACAAATCGCATCTCCCGCGTCGACAATTTTTATTACTTCCAATACGGACCGTTTGTCATAGGCACTGCCCGCCCCGAGACCAAGTTTGGCGACAAGTATGTCGTCATGCACCCCGACGACACGCGCTACGCGCAGTATACCGAGGGTCAACAAATCCCCTTGGAGTGGATCAACGGACCCATCACCGCGACGGTAATCAAAGACGAGGCAATCGACATGACGTTTGGGACAGGTGTGATGACGATCACCCCGTGGCACGACCAGGCCGACTTCGACATCGCGAAGCGACATGACCTCCCGTTTGAACAAGTGATCGACTGGCGTGGCAAGCTGCTGCCCATCGCAAGCGAGTTTTCTGGCATGAATATCAAAGACGCCCGCGCAAAAATTGTCGAGAAATTGAAAGAGAAAGGACTACTGGTCAAAGTCGACGAAGCCTATGCACACGAGGTGCCGGTCTGTTACAAGTGCGAGCGCGAGATCGAGCCGCAAGTGCGCCCGCAGTGGTTTATCACCATGCAGCCCCTTGCACAAAACGCAACCGAGGCAATCAAAGACAAGCGCGTGAACATCCTCACCGAGCAACACGAGAAAATTGCATTGCACTGGCTCGAAAATATCCAGGACTGGAACATCTCGCGACAAGTTGTCTGGGGTATCCCAATCCCTGCGAAACTCTGTGAGGCGTGCCAAGACGGCTTTGTCGACATCGACGACACGCAACACACCTGCCCCACCTGTGGCGGCGCAGTCACCAAAGACCCAGACACCTTCGACACCTGGTTCTCCTCCGGACAGTGGCCGTTTGCGACGCTCGGCTACCCCGACTCAACTGATTTCAAAACATTCTACCCAACCACCGTGATGGAGACGGGCGCGGATATCCTCTTTTTCTGGGTAACACGCATGCTGATGCTCGGGCTGTATCGCACCAGTGATGTGCCGTTCAAATACGTCTACCTGCACGGCATGGTGCGCGATGCAAAAGGCAAAAAGATGAGCAAGAGCAAAGGCAACGTCATCTCGCCCATCGACGTCTCCGACCAGTACGGCACCGACGCGCTGCGTATGGGGCTCACAGTCGGCAACGTGCCGGGCGCTGACATGAACCTCGACCCAAAGAAAATCGAAGCGTACAAAAAGTTTGCTAATAAACTGTGGAACATTACACGCTTTATCCTCGAAAATAACACCAGTACACCCGACCAACCAACCGCACTTCCCATCCCTGACGAGGCGCTGCGCCATGAGTTCGACGCACTCACGGCCGACGTGACACGCGAGATGGAGCAATTTCACTTCTACCTTGCTGCCGAAAAGCTCTACCACTACATCTGGGATCGATTCGCGAGCGAAATACTCGAGGAGAGCAAACTCATATTCAAACACGATGCTTCGACAGACTCAGGACAAGCGACTTCAGAAAGAGCCGCGCGCCAGGAGACGCTGCTGTATATTCTGCGCAACTCGCTCAAACTCTTGCACCCATTTATGCCATTTATCACTGAGGAAATTTGGAGCTCGCTACCAAACGCAGGGCTGTTGATGGTCGAGCACTGGCCCGCCTAGGTGTCGGGCAAGCCTGCATAAAGCGAGGTATACTAGAGGCATGGCACTACTCGCACTGATTGCGTTTCTTGGAGGCGTGGTGCCCGCATGCGTTTGGCTTGTCTTCTGGCTCCTCGAGGATCGCTGCGAGCCCGAGCCGAAGCGCTACCTTTTTCTTTGTTTCGTCCTCGGCATGTGTGCAACACTCGCGGTCTATTATCCCGAGCGCTTTGTGATGCAGTTTTTTTCGGGAGGATTGCTGTTGTTTTTCTGGGCAATACTCGAAGAGCTTTTTAAATTTGCCGCAGCATACTGGAGCGCACTACGCACCCGCGTCTACGACGAGCCGATCGATGCGGTGGTCTACATGGTCACCGCAGCACTCGGATTTTCAGCACTTGAGAACACTCTCTTCCTGTGGCAATCGCTCCAAGGTGGTGACATTATCCACACTATCGCGGTCGGCGACCTGCGGTTTATGGGTGCAATGCTGCTGCACACACTCGCCTCAGCGACAATCGGCGTCGCGCTTGGACTGTCGTTCTACAAACCAGCAGCAACGAAGAAATTCTACCTGTACGTCGGAGTTGTCCTCGCGATTTGCTTGCACGCACTATTCAATTTCCTTATACTACAAGGAGGAAGCGGCACGTTGTTTGGCGTATTCCTATGCATCTGGGTTGGTATTACTATCTTACTTCTCTACACAGAGAAATTAAAAATACCAGGCAGGGATTATTGTTAAACGTCCGTCGTCACTCACACATCACCTTATGGCACGCGATAAAAAATCACTCTTCGATTGGCTTACTGGCGGCTCTGGCCCCGATGAATACGCATTCGACGACCTCGAGAGCGGCAACGGACACTGCGCGCCACCAAGCACCAAGATTGCTCCTGCTGCTGCACACCGGTCTCTCGCTATCGAGGAAATCGAGGAGGAAGAAAGCGATGGTGAGTTGGCGGTAGATGTCTACCAAACTCCGACCCATATTGTGATCAAAGCGATGATCGCTGGCGTGCGCCCCGACGATCTCGACCTATCGATTACGCGCGACATGGTCACGCTGCGCGGCAAGCGCGAGCGACACACCGAGGGCGGCTCGGGCGACTTCTTCTTTCAAGAACTCTACTGGGGCTCGTTCGCGCGCACCCTCATGCTCCCTCAGGAGGTGGAAATTGAGAACGCCGAAGCAAGCGAGAAGCATGGGCTCCTCACCATCCGCCTCCCCAAGCTCGACAAAGGCCGTCAAGCCAAAATCAAAATCAAGTCAAACTAGCGTGCTCGCACCGAGCGAGTCGAGTGTGCTTGGGGCCGGGCTCGAACCGGCGACCCCTTCCTCTTCAGGGAAATGCTCTACCAACTGAGCTACCCAAGCGCCCTCCTATCCTACCAATTTTATACACGAAAAACAACCGCCAGAGTATCTCCAGAGAACCGACCTCCGTTCGGCAATCTACTACTTAGGCACGACTGGGGCGCTAGTGGACGGCACTGAAACGCCCTTGAGCAAGTTCTGTAGGAAGTTGCCAGGCAAGTCTTGGAGCTGTGACTGTACCTGCGTGCCAAGATTCTGCGTCTGCTGGCTTGTCGATTGCACCTGCAAGTACAGATCCGCAAGCTTGCCCACGTAGGGCTGGAGGTAGTAATAATATGACCATATCGACACGCCGACAATCAGCGCCCACCATACAAACTGAAAGAAGTGCCCCATCCGCTGCGAGCGCCGCATCCCCCGCACGATATGGTTGGTATCCTCAGCAATCGCGAGCGCCTGCTTACTAATCGCTTTCAACTCTTCGATATCTTGATCCATGCGGATATAGTAGCATGAGTTTTGTTGGGCACTTCATGTAATACACAAACTGTGCCCCCGGCCAGAATCGAACTGACATCAACCCCTTAGGACGGGGCTGTTCTATCCATTGAACTACGAGGGCCCTTTTTACTACGCCGCCAACCCGAGCTTGCTTGCCACCTTTTCGCGGTCAAACCCGACCAGCGTCGTGTTGCCAATGACGATCACGGGCACGCCGAGCTGGCCAGTCATCTGGATCATCTCCTCGCGACGTGCCGCGTCGGTCGACACATCATATGCCGTATACTGCACGCCTTTTTGTGCAAAAAACTCTTTTGCCAAGTTGCAATAGTGGCAAGTCGGGGTGCTGTAGATGGTGACGTGTTCCATACGATGGTGTGCTTAATTGCTAGTTGAGACAGTATATCATACTCCAAACACTCTGTGCGGGATGCGAGAATCGAACTCGCGCTTGCTGCTTGGGAAGCAGCTGTCCTACCACTAAACGAATCCCGCCTTCGCTCGCCTCGCGAGCTACGGCGGGCAGGCCCGCTAACGCCTCGCGACCGAGAGTCCTGCCTAATCTACCATACAAACAGCGTATGATACAGCCGCCACCACCACGGCTGGTCTGCCTCGGTGGTCGAGGTGGCTGTAGGGATATTGTCGACGATAGTGATTTCCCCCTCGCCGGGGCGGGCGACGCCAAACCGCTCGCGCATCTGCGCCTCGACCCCGCGGTCGGACGACAACGCTGCCACCGACGCTTCGACCTGGGCTGTCTGCGCTGTCGCTATCGCCAACTGTGTCCGGGTCTCCTCCTGCGCCTGCGTCGCGCGCACCAATTTGCCGTACATGTTCCACGCCGAGTGGGCTGCTGCCACTGTAACCACCAAGAGCAGCGCCACACCGACCAACCGGAGCGCAAACCGCCCCGTATCCTTCTTCTGCAGTCGCCGCTTTTTAAAATCGCGCATATATGCTAGTATACACTCACCATGTTTGGAAAACACCATCAGCGCTGGCTCAAGATTCTCACTAGCATCCTCGGTGCCGTCATCATCGCGAGCATGATTTTGGCATACTTCTCGCTGCTATTGTAAGTATTGACTTATTGTCATCGTATCGGTATATTCTCGCGAGCTACCCGTTCCTGCCCACATCAACCATGGTCGCCATTGCGACCAGAAAATAAGGAAAACGTACATGTATCCCGTTCATGTGACGTACCTTGGCGCCCCTGGACCGAAGGCGCGCTACGGCCTGCCCGACGCTCTGATTCTTTGCGTGTTTGCAGTCGCGGCCTCCCAGATACACGAAGCACGCGAGGTCGTGGAGGGGTCGCGGCGCTATGTTATTTGTTTGGTGGAATAACCGCCAAAATCTATGGGGATGAAGAAAAAATTCTATGGAATATGGCCGCGCTGACATGCCTTGCCGCACCACTCGCGTTCGCCGACGCGTGGCAAGGCTGGATGATCGCTGTCTCTGTCGCTGCCCTCGACGCACGTGACAGGCGCCAGCTATGTGCCGACACAGGAACCAAGTGCGACGCGGACACCGCTTTCCTGTGGTTCTTTTCATCGAACATCTTTCTGGTCACCAGCCTGTACGCGTCGATGCACGCGACACACTGGATGGTGGCACTACCGATCCAGAGCGGTGACCCACTGGAGATCACGGGATTCCTTGGAATGTCAGGGTCATTTATTGGGGTCTCCGTTGCCGCATCATACTTCCTGTGGGCGCAAGCATTCGCCCGCAGCGAGCCGACCAGCCGCTGACACCTACCCCGCCGGATTCAAACCCCGGCGGGTGCTGCTTTGTATCGCTCGGGTTTTCAATTCTTCACCACTGCTCTAATGGCGCTTCGCAATCGCAATCATCTTGCGATCAAAAGTAACGAGTCGAGACCCGGTTTCTCGCGCCAAGCCAATCAACACCGCATCGGTAAAAGATATTTTTCCCACACAGCGACTATTTTCCATACACAACCTCGTCTATTTTTTGAGAAAGATTGCTTGCTCCACCGCGCTTGCCCTTGATGATGTGCTTTTTTGCCAGCGCATAAAAACCCTGCGCACGCTTTTTCGCAGCAATAACAGGAAAAGATATGATGTATTTATCTGCCTGCGTATTCATACCTGCAGTATATCACACACCCTTGTTTGAGCCACTACTCGCTTTTGACCATCTTTAAAAAGACGTCTTCGGGGATGTTGACGCGGCCAGCGGCTTTCATACGGGCTTTGCCTTTTTTCTGCTTCTCGCGCAGCTTCATCTTGCGGGTGATGTCGCCGCCATACATGTGCTGCGTCACGTCCTTGGAGAGCGCCGACAACGTGCGCGACGAGATAATCCGCCCCAGCGCCTGTCCTTGGATCTTTGTTGCAAACTGCTGCCTTGGCAAGATTTTATACAGCTTTTCGACCGCAGCGATTGCCTCCTCGTCGGCACGATGCTTGGCGATAATGCGCGAGAACGCGGGCACGAGCTCGTCGGCAACGAGGATATCGAGCCGTGTCACATCGGCGATACGCAGCTCGCGCTGCTCGTAGGAAATCGACGCGTAGCCGGACGAAACACTCTTCAATTTATCAAAAAAGTTGCGCATGAGCTCGCGCAGCGGCATCACCACCTTAACCATCACTCTGCCGCCATGTGGCGAAGACAGACCACCGCCAGAAAATGTCTCGGTCGACTCGGTCGCTGCCTCGTACTCGAACAACAGCGGCATCAACGCGCCTAGGTACTCGGCAGGGATGAGAATCTCCGCCGAGACAAACGGCTCCCACACTTGGAGAATCATCCCATGGTCGGGAAACTGCGGCGGCGAGTAGACGGTATGCCGCTTGCCGTCCTTCGTCTCGACCTCGTAGGTGATGGTCGGCGTCGTCACGACGAGCGAGAGATTGTTCTCGCGGCGCAGACGCTCGGTGACAATCTCGAGGTGGAGCATCCCGAGCAAGCCACAGCGAAACCCGCGCCCAAGCATCCCCGACGACTCCTCCTCGAAGGAGAGCGACGAGTCCGAGAGACGCAGTCGCGACAGCGCCTGACGAAGCGCCGTAAAATCATCCTGACTTTCGGGGTAAACGCTCGCCCACACGACAGGGCGTGGCTCGGCATAGCCGGAGAGCGGCGCAGTCTTGGTTCCAAGCAGCCGCACCGTATCGCCCACGCGCGCGAGCCCAGGCTCTTTGATACCCGTCACGACGTAGCCGATCATCCCTGCCGAGAGCCCGGCCGGCAGCGAGACAGGTGTCGGAGAAAAACTGCCAACATCGAGCGCAGTAAACTTGCGACCTGTGGCAGCAAACTCGAGCACATCACCTTTCTTAATCCCACCCTCGAACAGACGCAGGTACACAATCACGCCCTGATGGTCGGAGTATTGAAAGTCGAACACGAGCGCACGTGGAGCCGAAATAGCTGACGGAGGGAGTTTCGAGCGCGACGGCGCGAGAACTTCAGGCGATTTTTCAGCAGGAAAATCGCCGTGCCCGTAGTCGGCTGATTTCGGCGAAGCGACATCTCTCGGCGGCGGGACTCTTTTGATAATTTCCTCCAACAGTTTTTCGACCCCTTCGCCAGTTTTACCAGAACAGAGGAGGATTTCGTCGGGGTCGATTTCGAGCAGTGCTGCAACTTGCGCGCGCACGTCGTCCACCTCGGCGAGCGGAGAATCTATTTTAGAAAGCGCAGGAACGATCACCAGCCCCAGCTCGCGCGCCGTGCGCAGGGTCGTGAGCGTCTGCGCCTGCACACCCTGCGTCGCGTCGACCAAAAGCACCGCGCCCTCGACCGCGGTCAACGCGCGCGACACCTCGTAGGAAAAGTCGATATGCCCCGGCGTGTCTATCAGGTTGAGCATGTAGTCGCGCCAGAGCATCTTGACTGGCTGCATCTTGATGGTGATCCCCCGCTCGCGCTCTAGGTCCATCGAGTCCAGCACTTGGTCGCGCATCTTTCGGCGTTCAATCGTGCCCGTGATCTCGAGCATACGGTCGGCCAGCGTCGACTTGCCGTGGTCGATATGCGCGATAATACTAAAGTTGCGAATCTGCTGCATAACGCACCAACTGTACCATTTCTAGCCCCAAAAACCATCCTCCACCCTATACGGAGGTCAGTCCTCCGTATTTACGACGAGATGTCGGTGGTTTCGATCGAGACGGTGGGGATGGGGGCGAAGCGGCGATGGAGTGCAGTCCACGCTTCGCAGAGTTCTTGGTTGCCGAGCGAGTAGAGCACCAATCCTGTGACCGTGAGACCAAGAACGCCCGCCGTGGCGCCTTGGAGCACGAGCCCGAGCACGGTGTTGATGGTCCCTGTGGTACCTGTAACCGCGAGGACGAGGTAGGAGACAAAGCTACCGATAACCGACGCGGCAAAACTCTGGAAGACGAGCGCGCTGATGCGCGAGGTGTTGATATGAAAATCGCGCGCAAAGAGCGAAAAGCCGACCGCAAACTGCGCAACTGCGCCGAGCGCATAGCCAAGAGCCAGCATCAGCACCGTCGTGCCAGGAATGTCGGCGACACGCAACATCGTCTCGATAAACGAGCGCATAAATAGACTGGAGTGAAATATCGCGACACACAACAGCGCGCCACAGATTGAAACAGCAACATTGACGGCGCCCCAGTAGAGCGGCTTTTTGGTGTTCCCTGCTGCGTAGTAGGCGCGGGCGATGAGGAGCGTCACCGACTGTGCCGCGAGCGAGAGCACGAAAAGGGCGAGCGCCGCCGCAGTGAGGCGTGTGTCGCTCCAACTAAACGCACCTGCGCCAAGGATCACGCGCACCAACTGCGCACGCAGCACGATCACGAACACCGTCGCAGGGATTGCCCAAAAAAAGATATGCCGCATCGCCGTCTCAAGGTAGCGCGAAAACTCAGCATGCTCGCCGTCTGCATGGAGCCGTGCCAGCGTCGGGAAGGCAGCAACCGAGTAGGACACGCCGATGATGGTGAGCGGCACCGCTTGCAGGTTGTAGGCAAACATAAAGATGGAGATCGAACCCGTCGCGAGATAGGACGCAATTGAGACAAGCGCGAGCAAGGACAACTGCCCCGCCGCGAGCGCGAGTGTGCGCGGCACGGACAGTGTCAGCACATGAAGCAAATCCCGCCACATCATGCGCACGGAGACTGTTTCTGTCGCCTTCTCACTCGTAAAAAACGGCAGCTGCACGAGGAAGTGCATCGCCGCGCCGAGCACCACGCCCCAGCCGAGCCCCGCGATGCCAAGCCTTGGATAGAGAGCGACGACGCCGAAGATGATGCCGATGTTGTAGAGCAGCGGCGAGATCGAGTAGAGGAAAAAGCGGCTGCGCAGCTGCGTATACGACGCAAGAATGTTCGATGCGCCAAGCAGAATCGGCTGCAGCAGCAGGATGCGCACGAGCAGTGTTAGGTCGGGGCTGGTGATGGTCGGCGCGAGCCATGCGGTGATAGACGGCACAAACAAAAAGACAGCTGCCGAAATCGCACCCATCCCGACAAAAAAGACGAGTAGTATTTGCCGCAGAAACGACAGCATCCGCCCGCCACCCTCTTGCTCATACTTGGTCAAAATTGGCAAGAGCGCATAGAGCGACAGCAGCGACGCTACGGTCGCGAAGAGGAAATCGGGAATGCGAAACGCCGCGTAGTAGAGGTCGAGTGTGTGCGTCGCGCCGAATGTCGCCGCGAGCAGGCGGTCGCGCACGAGCGCCAAGAGCTGTGAACCAAGTGCAAACGCAGCAAGCACATATGCCGCCTGATGCATCCCGCGCACCTCTCGCCCAACTAGCTGCAATAACGATCGAACCATAACGCTATACTACCTCGAAACGGGCGCTATTGCTCGGTTTTGTGGCGTCGAGGTCGCGCCGGCAAACGGAGCCTTGCCTGCGAGAAGATTATTCAGAATAAACGCCACCTCCTGGTTGTCGGGGTTGGACTGCTGCAGACTCTGGAACTGCGTGATGGCATCCTGTGTTCGATTTTGCGCCGCATAGGAAAGCCCGAGGAAGTACTGCGCGTTCGCGTAGCCAGGCTCAATCTTAATCGCCTGTTCGAGCACAGGGACCGCGTCCTGTGTGTCGTTTGCAGTGTAGTAGAGCAGCCCCAACTCGAACCAGATTGATGCGACGCCCGGCGCACTCTGCACCGCCGACTGCGCTGCCTTGATTGCGCTCGGCAGGTCTTTGTTTGCTACATCAAGTTGCACCATGAGCAAGATCGCGTCAGTGTAGTCTGGCTTGAGCGTCAGCGACCGCGAGAGATAGGTTTGCACCGTGGCTGTGTCTCCCTGTGTCGCGGCGAGACGAGCGATAGCGAGCGGTATCTGCGGGTTTGTCGGGTTATACTGCGCGGCAGCGAGATACGCCTGGCCAGCGTTTTGGTACGCACTCTGTACCTTTAGTGACGCGAGCAGCGCGTAGAGGTCGCCGATAGTGATGAGCGTGCGGTAGTCCTGCGTGTCAAGCAAAAACGCCTGCTGACTGCGCTGCAGTGTATCCTGTAACACGGTGGCAAACTGCTGCTCTGTTTGCATATCCGGCGTTGATGACGCAGCAGCGATCGACTGCAGCTTCGTGGTACCAGCAACCACGGCAAGCCGTAGCCCGTCGCCAGTTGGCTCGACTGCGCGAGACGTGGCAGCAGACGCGAGCGCGCCGTTAACGTCGCCCTGCTGGAGCAGAGCGCCACCTTGGAGCGCATACCACTCGGCAACAAAACGCCGTGCAATAGAGAAACTCACCAACACCATAAACAGCACTACAAGCACCCCCGCGACAACGTATGCAACGCGTGCAAACCTGGAATGAATCTCTTTCTCTGTTGCTGTAGCAGACTCGACCGTGCGAGCAGAGGTCGCGATTGTTGATGCAAACCCGAACGCTGCGCCAGAGAGCGCGAACAGGAGTAGTAATACATTTTGACTTGGCACATAAAGCAGTGTGCTGCACCACAAATATACGCTTGACACCACAAGACTCACAAAGAGCAGGCGCTGCTCGCCCGGGCGAGTGATAACTACTCGAGCAGCACGATACACACCAAGCAACACAAGCAAGAGCGGCACAAACCACGCCAAGATCCCGAGCGCACCAGTCGTCGCAAGAATGGTCACAGCGGTGCTAAAGCCGACGGTAAAATCGAGGCTCCAGAAATTGGATTGATTGACTGTGGTCGGCTTGTGCTGTAGCCAGTCTTGGTTAAAAGTGTTTGGCCCGGTACCCACGAGAAATCGCTCGAAAGAGCTGCCATGCGATGCGCGCACAATATCGAGAGTCGAGCTGAAGGATGGACGCACCTCCAGAGATGAGACCGAGAACGCTTTCGAGAGCTCGCTATTGAACGTCGCTCCCCATATCAAAAAGAGCCCGCTCGCGAAGACAACAACTAGCGGCGCCCAAGGAACTCTCTCCAGAGGCGATAGCTCGCTTGAGCGCAGTGCAAAAAATGACCACAGCACACACAGCAACGCACCCACCAACACAAACGACCACACGAGCGGAAACTGCACGAATGCTAATAGTCCAAATAACAGCGCCGCAGGAATATACAGAAACAGACGCTGCTGTGTCGTGCGTGCCTCCCCACTCCACAACAAGAGGAGAACCAGCACGAGCGAAGCAAGCAGGCCGAAATCGTTCCACTTACCAACTAGGTTGACCGAATGGTCGGCAAAAAACGCCAGCGGCAACAACGTTGAACCAGCGATAATGAGTACATATTGAAACACCGCCGCGATCGCCACCCCACCAGAGACACCCACCAACAACTGCCGCGCTGTTGTACGCGTACGAAACACCGCAGCCGCGAATGCAAACGTGTATGCAGACAGTACTAAGAAGAGGATCGTGTCACTCTCGAGAGAAAAACCGAGCACACCAACCGCGCGGTCACTAGACGTAGTGTATGACACGAGAGACACGAGCGGCAGTACGAAGGGTAGAAACGCGAGCAAAAACCATCTCTCGTGGCGCAGTGACTGGATACCGCCACCAAGCACAAACAGGATGGTCGCCACAGCAAGGCACACGGTATATATCGCAATCTTGCCTAACACGAGTGGGAAGGACGCAGTCGGAATAAGAAAGATGAGCGACAGCACGAGGCCGAGTACAAAGCTGCTGCGCGCCCAGGGCACCACGATACGTTTCTGCATATACTTCGAGTATACCAACAGATGACGGCAAGAGCACGATATACCTGTGCATTAGCAGAACTCGGACGCGCAAACGCCCCGCGGTGTGCGGGGCGTTTACACAGTGGCGCGCGTGCCGGTAAGCCGAATTCTGTCGTGAGTAGCAATTTATCTAGGCCCACTGTCGCCATTGGGCTCAAGCGGTACTTCCCTCGATTGCTCTCGGGACACGACCTTGCACCCAAGCAAGGATTTAGCCGTTTCACCCCTCGACTTCGCTCGGGGCAAGCCCCGTCCATCGAGGACTCGTCTCTGTTCGCACCTCTGTCGCCCGCCACAAGCGACTGGCAGGGATTACCTGCTGCCCTTTTAACTCCTTGCGGAGTTGGTGTTCGGACTTTCCTCCCTGCTACGCCAAGGCTACGCAGGGCAAGCCCCGTAACCACAGAATAGCAGAGCTGCTACTTGGCACGCTGGGCTCTATTGTACCACGATTTTGTCGCCGATGGCAATACGGTGCGCATCAGCATACCCCGCCGGCACCTCGAGCACATACGTCGCGGGCGACGCGGGGTAGAACGACCGTGGGTACGTGTCGGGCGAGAGATGCTTGTAGAGCGTTGTAATCGTTCCGTCGCTGCTCGCCCAGATAATGTCGAGCGAAAAGCGCATATCTTTCATCCAAAAGCCGTCGGTGGTCGGCGGGTTAAATACAAACAGCATACCTGAGCCGCTCGCGAGTGATGCGCGGTTGGACAATCCATCCACCTGCTGCTCCCGCGTCGACGCGACCTCTGCCGCAATCTGCACCGCACCATGTTTTGTGATAATCGTAATCTGTTGCATAGGAAGTGTTGCTTGTCCCGAAATTGCGAACGTGTGTTGCGTGTTCGCCGAGATACTCGCGTTTGTTGTGGCGGTCTGGGGTGATCGCTCCTGCGGCGCATAGTATACCGCCAACCCTGTCGCAATAACCAGCACTACAAATATAAGTAGAATAATTCGCGTGCGCATACTATAACCTTATTGTAGCAAATATTTTGCCTTAAAAAGGAAATGCCCCGACACGAGTTCGGGGCGAATCTTCCTTTACCGTTTGGGTTGGAAGATAATGACTCTGCGCTCTGCACGAAAGGTAAAGTTTCGTTCTTCTAAAAACGACTGGATCTGGTCGTGATTCCGCGTCGGCAGCATGGACTCGATGTAATCATCGACAGAATCGAAATGGAATACCGTCTCGTCGGGAATCTCTTGCACCAGACGCAACCCGGTATGCTCCATCATTACACGATACGCGGCTACTTTTTCTTTGTCTTCATCCTCATCACCTGTACCGAAGAGCTTTTCTGCATCAAAGAACGAACCGTCCATAGCGGGCTCAAGAAAGACGATGTATCCGTCTTTCTTTACGACACGCAACGCTTCTTCTATCGCCCGAGACATCAACTCGATTAGCACATGATGGAATGAGAGCGCAAAGAAGACAATATCGAATGAGTCGTCTGCAAAATCGAGACGCTCCGCAGAACCTACCACAAAGACAGTGTTGGTGAGCGATCGCTCAAGCAACCGTTGCTGTGCGGCGGTAATAGATTCTGAGTCTGGATCGATGCCCACCAACGACCCACACCGCTCGGCAATGAGTGCCGATACCCTCCCCCAACCACAGCCAACCTCAAGCACCCGCTTTTCGCGAAGTGGTACGCACGTCTCAAGATTTTCGAGCATTACCTCCTTCTGTCTTTCCATGACACATTCCCACAATGGTTACAACCTACACGGGAATATACCACACATTACAAAATTGTGCACATTTTGTTTGTTGACTCACAACAGTAACGAGTATATACTCTGGTTATTAGGGCTTCGGCCTCCGAGATGCCCCGCAGTAATGCGGGGCATCGATGCGTCTAAGTAAAAGCACTGAACGCTTTTTGTAGATTTGCAAACGTCTCCTCAGCAACCACGTATTTCTTTACCGTATTCCACGTATCAAACGACTTATCCATCGAATTATTTTACTACCAAAAATACTTGCACCAAACAAAGACCTCCGCACTACACCAAACACACCGAGTTGAGGCAGAAGCGCTTGCCCGTGTCGGTGGGGCCGTCGTCGAAGACGTGGCCGAGGTGCGAGCCGCAGCGCGCGCAGACCACCTCGGTGCGCGACATGCTGTGCGACATGTCGGGGATTAGCTTAACCGCGCCGGGGATCGCTTGGTCGAAGCTCGGCCAGCCGGTGCCCGACTCAAACTTTGCGTCTGCGGCAAAGAGCGCGTTGTCGCACGCGACGCAGTGGTACATTCCATCCGCGCCTGGCTCGCGCAGCTTGCCCGAGAACGGCGCTTCTGTACCCCTCTCGCGCAACACTGCATACTGCTCGGGGGTGAGTTTTTCCTTCCATCCTTCTTCATCTTTCGGCATGGTGGTCGTTGACTTTGTATCCATCGTACAAGTATAGCATTGTGCTATAGTAGTAGCATGAACAAATCGCGGCTGGAGGCGCTGTCGGATGGAGTGTTTGCAATCGTGATGACGATACTCATCTTCTCGATCAAAGTGCCGGCGTTCACACAGAGCGAGACAAACGAACAGCTCCTCAGCGCACTGCTTGATCTGGGACCGGTGTTCCTCTCCTACTTTGTGTCGTTTATGGTGCTCGCGATGTTTTGGCTGTCGCATCATTTTATATACAGCGTCTTTACCAAAAATATCGATCGCGTGCTCGCGCTGCTCAACATCCTCTTTCTCTCGTTTGTTGCGGTGGTTCCATTTTCTGCACAGCTGCTCGGTACCTACCCTGGAATGCCGATCGCGGGCGTAGTGTACGGCGTCAACCTCGCCATCATTAGTATCATCACACTCATCATCATCAACTACGCCGAGTACAGCGACGAGATCGACACCTCACATATCGAGGACTCGACCCTGCGCCGTGCCACCATCCGTGTCTATATGACTCTCACCTGCTCGACCATCGGCGTCGCGACCGCGCTCGTGCACGACGATATCTCGCTCGTCTTCTTTATGCTCCCCATCCTCTTTACTGCCTCGCCGCGCTCGTTTCGCTTCTTAGAATACGTCACCCGCGGCATCGGCATCGGGCGAAATAAAAAAGGCTCAAATTAAAAAACTCCCAACATGGAGTATAGTCCTCCGTAGTGACATCACACTCCCATCCGGCTCTCACGGCGCGCGTACTCGGCGAGTACGGCGTCGAGGTCAGCGGCGGGATACGCAGTCCACGGTGTGTTTATAAAAAAGAGTTCGCTTTTGCGGACGCTTTCGAAAATGAATCGATTGCCGTAAGGACCGGCAGCGCCTTGGTGCCAAGCGGCGCGAGACTGTACGAGACAGACACCTTGCCCTCTACCTCGGCCGTGCGATAAATAAGCCCCGCGCGCTCCATCTTTTGCAGACGGTTGGTGAGCGTCACAGGGTTGACGTTATCTACAGCACGCTGGATCTCGCAGTAACGCATCGATTGCGACGCAAGCGCCTCTAGAATCCGTAGCGTCCAATAATCCCCCAGCAGCTTGAGGGCGTTGACACAGATGGCGTATGTTTTCAACTGTTTCATCACTTGCTACACTTTTTATAGTACTATAGTATGTATAGTATTATACGATATTAGCACATCATCATGAATATAACCATCATCGGTTCGGGCAATATGAGCAACGGGATTAGCACACGCCTCACGTCGGGCGGACACACAGTCAACGTCGTCACACGCGACGCACTTGCTACAGCAACCATCACCGACCCTGTCGCTATACTTGCGGTCCCCTACGGTGCAGTCGCGAACATTGTCACCACAATTAAGCCGCAGTTGTCGGGCAAGATTGTGATTGACATTACCAACCCGCTCAACGCGACATACGACGGGCTCGTTACACCGGTCGGAAGCTCGGCAGCGGAGGAGATTGCAAAGCTGCTCCCCGCAGACACGAAGCTCGTCAAAGCATTTAATACCACCTTCGCGAGCACACTCGTCGCAGGCAAAGTCGCTGGGCAGCCGCTCGATGTGTTTATCGCTGGAGACGACGCGGGCGCAAAAAAGACCGTGAGCGAACTAATCACCTCGAGCGGCTTGCACGCGATCGACGCGGGCACACTCTCACGCGCACGACTCCTCGAAGCAGTCGGACTGCTCGGCATCATGCTCCAAGACACCCTCGGCACCAACTTCGGCAGCGCATGGAAGATTTTGAGCTAATCTTTCATCTCACTTCCCTTACGTCACCCACAAATACAAAAACATTCGAAACTCGGCACTCGCTGGGTGTTTTTGCTGCGGAGGACCAACTTTCGTATTACCGCAGCAGGAATGTCTTCCGTTACAACCTGCGGGTGATAGACGACAGTAAACGCTAGCGCCATGCGGATACGTGCGACACGAACACCGTATTTTTTGTACTCTCCCGCTTGCGAGCGATCTCGTTGAGCACCTGATCTTCCCCGATCTCCAGCGCAAGACGCAGGAGATGCTCTGCCTTGGTCGCGCTTCGCAAGCCTCCCACTAACCGCAGGTTTAACCTGCAGTTTAGACATAATCACCCCGCGACAGCGTATCTCAAACTTCTTGTCTTAGTTCATATGACTATCATACAGGAAATTTGGTATACTGCGCCTATGGAAGAAATCGAGATTAAGTTTTTGGACCGTGAATCTCAAAATTCACCTCTCCTTACACAGAGCCATAATTTGATACGACAACAGAATCCGCAGGTAGTGGAGCATATACCCAGCCACTGACCGCGGGAACGACGATACCAAGTGCATATGTTCCTTCAGGTAATCA
>CAIRHB010000008.1 GCA_903878285.1 Candidatus Adlerbacteria bacterium
GCCGACAGCCGCCCGAGCCCAAACGCCCCCAAACCGACCAAGACGACGATAAGCGGGGTAGCAAACCGCGAGAGCTTGTCTAATAGCGCAGCCTTTGGTATACTATCCCCGTTCACGTTACTACCAGTATACCTACACTATGGCATCAAAGAAAGCGGGCGGAACAGCGAAAAACCTCACAGACTCTAACCCGAAATATCTCGGCGTTAAGCTCTATGCCGGCGAGAAGGCGCAGCCAGGCGATATTATCGTCCGCCAGCGCGGCACCAAGATGCTCCCAGGCAAAAACGTCGGGCTCGGCAAGGACCATACCATCTTCGCCCTCCAAAACGGCGTCGTCGCCTTCCGCACCGTGCGCAAAGTCGGCTACGACGGCCACAAAACCGTCCGCTCTGCCGTCGACGTCGTTACCGCGCAGTAATCTCTCTCCTACCTAGCAGCCAGAAAAAGACCCGACAAGGGGTCTTTTTTAGTTTTTAGTGTGGTAGCCAAACAATACAATCAACAAGCACCATATTGACTTATTGACTACAGACCATACTATAAATGCAAGATAACGGTAGCAAGATTATATGACCAATACTACTGGCGCATCGAAGACTAAGCAGAGTATTTTTGCGTGGTCTATAAATCCCGACGAGCTTAAATATCAAGTCGAGCAGTATAACACACTTGGTATTACTGAATCGTACCGTGGCAACGCTGTTCTTTTAGTACTTGCATTGCTTGCCTTTTCGGCAGTTTTTACCCTCTTTGGAGCAATACCCCTGGATGGGGGGACGATCACGGAGTGGATAATCTACATCGTCGCTTTATTTTTTGTATACAAAGGGCATCGATGGGCAATAATTTTAGTGATGCTTCTATGGACTGGTGACAAAGCATATCAAATTTATGATGCGAGCACATCGGGGCATGGCAACATTGCATTGATGATAGTATGGTGGCTTATCTTAATGCCCTATCTATTCAAGGCCCTCAAAATTGAAAAAGAGCGTAATAAACTCCAACCAACACTTGCGAGCAAAAGTACGGAGAGTATATATTGCCCAAAATGTGGCAGCAAGGAGGACAAAGACTCCAGCTTTTGCACAAATTGCGGCAATAATATTACTAGCCTCAACCTTTCCTAAGATATGTACTGCAAAAATTGCGGAGAAAAGCTAGAATCAGGACATGCTTTTTGTAAAAAATGTGGTACTGCTGTTGTCAAATCTCATTCCTCTACAATGCCTCACCTTTATACTAGATTTATTAATTCCAGCAAGAAGCACAAGAAGTCTTTGATAATTAGCGGTCTTGTTCTCACTGGACTCATCATCCTTATCATATGGCTCAGCAGTGAGAATTTTTCAGACGATAGCACTGTCAATACACAGCGAGCGGTAGTAGATATTCTTTGTGACACTGGGAATGGAGGATCTGGCACTATTTTTACATCCAACGGCATAGTGCTCACAAACAACCACGTAATTACTGGCGCAAAATCGTGCGAAGTAACTATCCCTGATGCGTCAACAGGAGGAATATCTAAGATATATGAAGCTGCACCAGTTATAGTCCCTAATTTGAGCAAACAGTATGATGTAGCTACTCTAAAAATTGACGGCTCATACACCGACAAAAATGGCAAGACATGGGGTGCATATCCCACAACATTTACATCATTTGAACTGCCAAGTAGTTGCGATCCAACCATTGCTTCAAAACTCGGCGATTCGGTACGTATTTACGGCTATCCAATAACAAGCGGCGGTTATAATCTCACTGTTACAGACGGAGTGATCAGTAGTTTTGCAGACAATGGAGATATACTCACTTCTGCAAAAGTTGACAGCGGTAACTCTGGCGGATTAGCAATAGATCAAAACGGTTGCTGGTTGGGTATACCTTCTGCTGTGACGGGTGGCAATTACCAAAATCTTGGTATAATTATACCTGGCAGTGTTGTACAGCAGTTTCTAGACGATGTTCCTGCAAAACTCGACCCTGTTTCAGTAAGTACGAGTACAAATAGCATTCCTGATTATTCGTCCTCGTCCGATGAAACCGATGACCAGCGATGCCAGGATAACTATGGCACCTATAGCAGAGCATCGGGGCAATACGACAGTACAGGCAAGCCTACTTGTGGATGCCAAACAGGATACTCTTGGGATACTACGGGGGATTTTTGCACATCTCAATTAACCCTGCAGCGTTCCTGTCAAGCCAACTATGGCTCGGGTAGCTACTCTCATGTTGTAAACGGAAAATCTATCTGCGGTTGCGCAAGCGGTTATGTATGGAACTCGGAACAAACCGAGTGCATTGTTGCTCAAGAATCGAACAGTAAAATTTGCCAGGATACTTTTGGCGTAAACAGTCAGTGGACTGGACAGATTGGCAGCGGTGGCAAGCCAGAATGCAATTGCCAGTCCGGCTATAGTTGGGATGGCTCAGGAAACTCTTGCGCCTCTCAAATATCATTAAACCAACAATGTGCAGACACTTATGGTTATGGCAGTTACTCACACACAGAGAACGGCAAAGCCGTATGCGACTGTAGCGCTGGCTACACATGGAACACAGGGCAGACCGCATGTGTAGTTTCCACCTCTACTCAAACAGGCTACCAGGTCTGCAGTAATGCATATCCAAATGAGACTTGGGATGGGACATATAGCAGCAGCGGCAAATACAATTGCGTCTGTAAGGCTGGATATACTTGGAGTACCGCGACGCAGAGTTGTTATTAAATTAAACATACTGAATATTATGCCTATCATTTTTGGCTGGGGGCGTCAAACTACATGGAATATCGGACCAGTATTTAGGCAGCATTGTAATCACTGCAATAACGACGAGTATTGGAGATTACTCCGACGTACCACATGGTGTACGTTATTTTTTATTCCTATTATTCCTTACAAAACAGAGTGGTGGCTTTTGTGTCCAATCTGCCAGTACGGTTTGGAATTGAAAGACAAACAAGTAAGAGAACTCCAACCAATTGCTGAGGTTAACCAACTCTTTGCTACAGGGGAAATAACAGAACAAGAGTATCAAACACGTTCAGCCGCTTTGAATAATACCGCCACGACTACACACAAGAACCGATCACTACCAGAAGCACAAATAAAGATAGCAGAGGAGGCAAAAACAAATACTACTTACTGTGATAACTGTGGTAAGGGGATTTTACCAGATGGTCGTTTTTGTACTAGCTGCGGTTCAAACATTAACCAAGCAACTGTATAGGTATGAATAAATCATTACACAACATCGGACGTTACTGGTTCGTTATCTTAATAGGAATATGCGTCATTGCCTCGTTTATAAATAATACCCCTTCAAAACCTTTACCGCCACCAGCGACCTCATCTCAAGCAACCGATACCACAATGAGCCAGCCGACATACACGATGCCAGCTGTTTCTTTACCAACAGGTTCAGTCATAAAATTGCGCTCAGCTTACAAACAAGGAGATGGCACACTTGAGATAAACAATGGTACGGATTCAGATGCGGAGGCAAAGTTAATTACAGCCGGAACCTCAGTCTTTAGTGTTTATATTAAGGCCCATACTAATTACACGATCCAGAACATTACCGATGGCACCTATTGGCTTGCATTTGCTCTTGGTACCGACTGGGATAACCAGACACTGAAATTTAACCGTCCTGCTGGATACTCTTCCTTTG
This sequence comes from Candidatus Adlerbacteria bacterium, assembly GCA_903878285.1. Taxonomy (GTDB): domain Bacteria; phylum Patescibacteriota; class Minisyncoccia; order Phycocordibacterales; family SBAW01; genus GWA1-54-10. The sequence goes on from CAIRHB010000008.1 coordinate 3,685, forward strand.
CTGATACGTTCGATTTCACCACAACTGACACTCAATACACTACCTACTCCGTTACCCTTAATCCTGTTGCTGGCGGCACAGCTCAAACAAATAACGTTAATTCTTCTCAATTCGATGCGTATTAACTTATACCACTACACCAATTTTGTTGCTACTGCGGCTTGACCACGACGGTGAGCGCGGTGGTGGCGTTTTTGGAGCGCAGGGCGATGGCGTGCTCGCCGAGCTGCTTGATTGGGATTTCGATATGGATTGCACCCTCGGGGACTTGGAGCGAGTGCTCGGCGAGGATTGCGCGGGCGACATCCTTTGCCACGACACCCTTAAACAGCCCGCCCTTTTCGGTCGCCTTGACGGCAATAGTGACACGCTTGCCGTGTAGCATTTTTGCCTTTCTCTCAAGAGCCTCTTCCTCATCATGTAGCGCATCCTCGCGCGCCTTGCGCGCAGCCTCGATGCGAGCAACCTTCTCGGGCGTTGCTGGTTCTGCCGCCTTCTGCGGAAAAAGAAAGTTGCTCGCGTAGCCATCCGCCACCTGCTTGACCTCCCCTGCCCGCCCCACCCCGCGCACGTCTTTTAGGAAGATTACTTGCATACCCAGACTATACCAAAGCTGCGCGGGTTTATCTACTTGACGCGTGCGTGCTCAAGATTAGTTGCCGAGGAGGTACTTGACTGCGGCGTCCATTTGCGGGTCGATTTTTTGTTTGGCAAGTTCGGGCGTTGTCGTCGCAAGGATGTCTGGCTGGAGGCCATTGTCGGAGATGGACGAGCCGTTTGGTGTCAGCCAGCGCGCGATGGTCACCTTGAGCTCCGCGCCGCCGCCGAGGTCGAGCAGCTCCTGCACCGAGCCTTTGCCGAACGTGCGCGTACCGACGAGCTTCGCCACACCGTGCTGCTGCAGCGCACCCGAAAGGATTTCGGATGCCGACGCAGAGCCTTGGTCGACAAGAATCGCCATCTTGAAGTTGGGGTTGCCCTGGAAGATGTTATACCCCGCGCTGCGACTCACGTCGTTTGCCTGATTATTTTTACCTTTGTAATCCTCGGTGACGATGGTGTCGCCGACTGGCAGAAAGTAGCTCGCCATGTCGACCGCCGCGTTAAGATAGCCGCCTGGGTTGCCACGCAGATCGAGCACAAGCTTGCTATCGCCCGACTGCACAAAGCTGCGCAGCGCCGTGCGGAAGAGGTCGGCAGAGTTCTCCGAGAAGCTGTACAGCGAGATCACATACACGCCGTCTGGCCGCGCGGTGGTGTCGATAATCGGAATATTGATCACGTCGCGGACAATGGGGATGACGATGGGCGCGGTGGACGTGCCGCTGCGCTGCACCGTAATATTGACCGTGGTACCAACTGGGCCGCGGATCAACTTGACCGCATCCTCGGTCGAAAGCCCGTCGGTCGTGGTGGTGCCAATATCGAGGATGATGTCACCCGAGAGTATGCCTGCGCGCTCCGACGGCGTACCTTTAAGTGGCGAGACGACGACCAGCTGCCCTTTGTTGTTAGTATCAATCTGCATACCGGTGCCGCCGAACGAGCCGCCGATATCATCCTGGAATATTTTTGCATCCGCAGGCGGGAAGAAGACGGTGTACGGGTCGCCAAAGCTCGCTGCGAGTCCTTCGATTGCGCCGTCGATCTGCTTTTGTGTTGTGGGGTACGTGCTCGACGCATGGGTTTGCACAAAGTTCTGGTTAAGCAGATTGTACGCCGACCAAAATTGCGTCATATCGACACCCGACGGCGCGGCTGGTGTAGTCGACGTGCCAACGGTAATAGTGATACCGCTCGCGGCGGCGGCCTTCTGCCACTGTGCCGTTGTGCCCAGATATAACCCACCCATGAACGCAACCCCGACCACGAGTACTGCACCGAATGCTCTCCACTGTGTCTTTGTCATATAGCGAGTATACCATATACTGGAGAAATGATTACGCGCCACACGCAGCGCAATGTGACCTGGATTGATTGCATCTCCCCAACGCCCACCGAGGTGCGACAGCTGATGTACGAGTTTGGCATCGAACCTGCCTTCGCCGAGGAGCTTCTGTTGCCATCATTTAAATCGCGCGTCGAGCGTCGGAGCGACCTGCTGCTCGCGATACTCCACTTCCCCGTTTTACGTACCTCGCGCCAGCATCCCGAGCAGGAGATCGACTTCGTGATTGGCAAAAACTTCTTGATTACCATCCGCTACGAGCAAATCGACCCGCTGCACTCGTTTGCCAAAGCGTTTGCGGTCGAGGCGGTGCTCGGCACCGACGCCACCACCGCGCACGGTGGGCACCTCTTTGTCGCGATGGTGCGCAATATCTACCAAGCGCTCGGCGATGAGTGTGACACTATCCGCCGACGCCTACGCGACATCGAGGAGCACGTTTTTAGTGGCGAAGAGCGCACCATGGTCGCGCACCTGTCGCAGACGGGGCGCGTGATACACGACTTTCGCCAATCGCTGGTGCCACACGACGAGATGCTTGCCTCGATCGAGGCTGCGGGTATTCGGCTCTTTGGTCAGGAGTTTGGCTACCATATGAAGATACTTGTCGGCGCCTACCAGCGAGTCGAGCGCACGCTGGAGAACCTCTACGACTCGCTCGCCGAGTTGCGCGAGACCAACAACTCGCTGCTGTCGACCAAGCAAAATGAGACAATGAAGAATCTCACGATTATGGCGTTTGTCACCTTCCCGCTCACGCTCATCTCGAGTATATTTGGCATGAACACGCACTACACGCCGCTCATCGGCGCACCCTACGATTTTTGGATTATCATTGGCGGCATGATTGTTATCGCGGGTAGCTTGTTCCTCTTCTTTAAACACAAACACTGGTTATAACTATGCGCACCGACCTCCCACCACTTCGATTCCACAACACATTATCAGGTGCGACCGAGTTGTTTACAACACTCTCAGGTAACGTCGTCAAAATGTACAACTGTGGGCCGACCGTGTATGACCGCGCACATATCGGCAATCTGCGCGCGTTTGTGTTCGCGAACACGCTGCGTCGAACGCTGGATGTGTGGAAGTACAATGTCAAACAGGTAATCAACATCACCGACGTTGGACACTTGGTGAGCGACGCAGACGATGGCGAGGACAAGATGGAAAAGAGCGCAAAGAAGCGCGGGCTTTCGGCACAAGAAATCGCCAAAGAAATCACTGAACTCTTTTTTGCCGACCTCGACCTGCTTGGTATCGACCGCGAGCAGATACAGTTTCCTCGCGCAACCGAGTACATTGCCGAGCAAATCGCGCTCGTACAAACACTGGAGGAAAAAGGCTACGCATACGTTATCGCTGACGGTGTGTACTTTGATACCGCGAGGTTTGTTGGCTACGGCAAGCTCGGCAACATCAATATCGACGAACAAAAAGAAGGTGCACGCGTCGAGGAAAATACCGAAAAGCGAAACCCGTCCGACTTCGCGCTATGGAAGCTGTCGCCAAAAGGTGAGCAACGGCAGCAAGAGTGGGAGTCGCCGTGGGGAGTCGGCTTCCCCGGCTGGCACATCGAGTGCACCGCGATGATATTTACACTCCTTGGCAAACAGATTGATATCCATACTGGCGGCATCGACCATATCCCCGTGCATCACAATAACGAGATCGCCCAGGCGGAGGCAGCGACCGGCAAGCAGTATGTGCGCTACTGGATGCACGGCGCGTTTATCACGATTGAAAATAAACGAATTGGAAAATCAGTCGGCAATACTATCTATCTACAGAGCATCGTTGATAGAGGCTACTCACCGCGCGCGCTGCGGTACTGGGCGCTCACGGGGCACTATCGCACACCAATGAACTTTACCTGGGATGCGCTGGAGGGCGCGAATACGGCACTGAAAAATCTCTCGCGCTACGTGCTCGAAGGCGTTGATGAAAAAGTTGCTCCTGATGCAACATTTCTTGTCGACTTTTACGCGGCAATCGCGAATGATCTTGATACACCGAAGGCTATTGCGCGCGTCTGGGAGATGGTCAAAGATGCAGACCTTTCACCGAGCAGCAAGCACGCATCACTACTCACCGCCGACCAGGTGCTGGGACTCGGGCTCGCTGACGCACAGCCGACAGTAAAAATCGATTTTATCCCGTTTGAAACACTGCCCGAGCAGGTGCGGGCGATTATCAGCGCACGGCAACAAGCGCGCAAAGAGAAAGATTTTGCCCTATCTGACAAATTGCGCAAGCAACTTGCCCAACTCGGCTACGAAGTAACCGATACCGCCGACGGACAGCAGATTGTCAAAAAGTAGCACGGCTGGCAGACTATCCACTTTTTTATCCACCCGTTATCCCCGCAATCGGCAACATCTGCACCTATTTGGTAACTTCCCCACTGGGGCGAAACGCGCTAGGCTAGTGAGTATGCAAGAAGGTGGAAAATTTTCCCGCAGGGAGGAACAGAAGCCGCCACGCAAGAATGCGGGGCTGCGTATCCCGCCACAAACGCTTGAGACCGAGCGAGCCCTGCTTGGTGCACTGCTCATCCGCCCCGAGGGGATGCTCGAGTCGACCGATGTGCTCTCACCAGACGCATTCTATAGCGAGAAGCACCGCATTATCTATCGCGCGATGATGGCGCTGCTCGGTAAAAGCGAACCAATCGATATCGAAAGTGTGCGCGCCAAGCTCGCCGACCAGGGCACGCTCGAGAACATCGGCGGTATCGCGTACCTAGCTGAACTCGCGAGCGAAGTGCCAGCCGCCAGCAACGCCCGCCATTACGCCGAGCTGGTGCAGAAAAAGTTTACGCTCCGCTCGCTCATTGATGCAGGCGAGTATGTTGCGGAGCTTGGCTACGACGAGGCGGAGGAAATTGACGAGACGCTCGACAAAGCGGAGAAGAAAATCTACGAGGTGACTTCCTCACCCACGCTGTCAAAGTTTACGTCGCTACGCGAGACGCTCACCGAGGCATGGACGCGGCTCGAACATCTGCATGAGCACAAAGACGAGATGCGCGGCGTGCGCACGGGCTTTCGCGACATCGACAACATGCTCGCCGGGCTGCAGAAATCCGACCTGATTATCCTCGCGGCGCGGCCATCGATGGGAAAGACGGCGTTTGCGCTCGATATCGCGCGACAGTCGGCGGTACAGCACGGCACCACCGTTGGCATCTTCTCGCTTGAGATGAGCTCGCAGCAGCTGGTCGACCGCATGGTCGCGGCGGAGGCAAAGGTCAACGCATGGAACCTGCGCACAGGGCACATCACCGACCAGGAGGATTGGGCACGGCTGCGCGAGGCGTACGACCGGCTCGGCACGGCACCGATATTCATCGACGACCAGCCGGGCGCGAGCATCCTCAAGATGCGCTCGGTGGCGCGACGACTCAAGCGCGAGCATGGGCTGGGGCTCCTCATCGTCGACTACTTGCAGCTGATGGTGCCGACTGGTGCCAAGGCATCCGACTCGCTGGTGCAGCAGGTCACCGAGATTTCGCGCTCGCTGAAGAACCTCGCGCGCGAGCTGGATGTGCCAGTGCTCGCACTGTCGCAGCTCTCTCGCGCGGTCGAGCAGCGCCGAGGCAAACCACGACTCTCCGACCTGCGCGACTCGGGGTCGATTGAGCAGGATGCCGATGTGGTGATGTTTATCCATCGCGAAGACAAGATGAACGATACCTCCGACCGACCCAACATCGCCGAGATTATGATCGAGAAGCATCGCAACGGGCCGGTCGGCTCGGTCGAGCTCTTCTTTGACGATAAGCGCACTACCTTTGTCACGCTCGAAAAGGGCGACTACGGCAGCGCGCAGGATTTTTAGACATCACATACCGCCCCATCTGGATTTTTCTCAAGAACTTTTACTACACTTCAATTTTATGAATCCCATCGACCAACTCACGCAGCTCTTCGAGCGATTCCCCGGCATCGGGCCACGGCAGGCGCGGCGGTTCGTGCAGTTTCTGCTTGTCGAGCGCGCAGGGTATCGCAACGAGCTCGCCGAGCATATCCGCCTGCTCGCCTCGCAGACGAGCCAGTGCGGCAGATGCTACCGCTGGTTTGCCAAAGACAGCCGGAGCGCGGGCACCGATAAAAAATGTTCGATATGCAGCAGCACGTCGCGCGACGCGGGCACACTGTTTATCGTCGAAAAAGATGCCGACATTGAGAACGTCGAGCGCAGCGGCTTCCGCGGGCTATACTTTGTCCTCGGCGGCACCATCCCGCTCGCTGCCGACGAACCCGAGCGGCACATCCGCCTAATTGAACTCCTCGCCAGACTCGAAGCAGATGCTAGCTCCCCACACATAGGTCCGTCCTCCGTATCAGAAGAGACGCACGGAGGACGGACATCCGTATCAAGCAAGCAAGGCGTCGCCTTGCTTACAGAGGTAATCCTTGGACTCTCGGCAACCACCGAAGGCGACCACACGCGGCAGATCCTGCAAGAGAAAATCCTCCCCATTGCCGCTGGACTCTCCTTTAAACTTTCCTCCCTCGGCCGAGGCCTCTCGACCGGCAGCGAGCTCGAATACGCCGACCCCGACACTATCGAAAGCGCATTAAAATCCCGCTCGTAGCAACAAACAAAAACCCACCAAGTGGCAGGAGTTTCGTTTGTTGGTCTTGTGAGAAAATTACGCCAACTTGTTGATTTTGACCTGGAAGAAGGGCTGGCGATGGCCGCGCTTCTTGAAATAGTTGGACTTGGCTTTGTATTTGATGACCACCACCTTCTTGGCGCGGCTAATCTTCTCGATTGTTGCAGACACCTTGGCGCCTTTGATAAATGGAGCGCCGATGGTCGTGTTGGAGCCGTCGTCAACCAAGAGCACATCCTCGAAGACGACTGCGTCGCCGACCTTGTAGCCCTCGCCCGCCTTAACAGTGGGCAGAAGCTTCTCGATCTTGACCGAGTCGCCCTCCGAAACGAGGTATTGCTTCCCGCCCGTCTGGATAACGGCGAATTCCTTCGCTACCTCTTTGGTTGTGGTCTTGGTTGCCATGACCGACACACTATAGCGCATTGGGCAGATATGTGCAATACTGCCCGCGGGAGCCCGATAGGCGGGCAAAGTACCTGGGAGTAAGTCAATGAACGCTCTTCTTGTTGATATATATAACTGGGCAAAAAACACTATCTATACATCCATTTGCGTCGCTGTAATCATTTTAGCCGCATTGCCATTTTTGGGGTTGTGGGTGTTAATATTCTACTTCCCCGAAACTTCTTTTGAGCTGCTGCTATTTGGCATAGTAGTGGATATTTTGTTGGAAAACAAGAAATGCTGAATGGTGCCGGAGTTCCTCTTCTATATTATAACTATAGAAGGACAAGGAACTCCGGCGTTGCTATTTCTAGACTAGTCCTTCCCTTCTAGGAGCGGCTTGTCGAGCACGGCGATGTCGATGTTGATGTCGGTCGAAGCGTCGATGCGCAGCACATCTTTCTCAATCTTGCCGAGCTCTTTGGTACCCGCGTTGTAGTGATTGACCGTCGTCGAAAGCGACGTCCCCAGCTTTTTATAAAACTCTTGGTAGGCATTGATGTGCCGCCCGAGCTGCTCGACATTCTTCGCGATATCCTTCGCCTGCTCCTCGATCTTAAACGCTTTGAATCCATACAGTACCGATTGGAGATACGCCGCAAACGTGGTTGGTGAGACGATAATCACCTTTTTGTCGTTCTGCGCGTAGTCGAGCAGGTTGCGCGTGTTAATAGCCCCGACGCCGTCGTTGAGCAGGTCGTAGTAGATCCCTTCGGCAGGGATATACATAAAGGCGAACGGCAGCGTGCCGTCCTTGGGTCGGACATACTTACTCGTCTCGTCGATGCGCTTTTTGAGATCCTTTTTAAACGCCTCCTCAAACTCGGCACGGCGGATATCGTCCTTTTCATCATGCAGGCGCGTGTAATTCTCGAGCGGGAACTTGGCGTCAACAGGGATCACGCCCTCTTTGGTAAAGATAACTGCGTCAACCGTGTCGCCACCGGGGAACTCGTACTGCATCTTAAACGCCGTTGGCGGGAGGATATTGCCCATCACCAACTCGAGCGACGCCTCGCCGAGGTTGCCGCGTTGCTTTTGATTTTTAAGCACCTTTTCGAGGTTGCTCAGTTGCTCGGCGATGGTAAAGACCTGTCTGGTCGACTCCTGCGTCTGGGTCACCCCCTTTGCCACCTCGATCAGCTGCGCCGAGACGCGATCAGTGATGGTGCTCATCAGCCGCTGCGACTGATCAAACTGCGTCTTCATCGAGTCAAACATGCGCGATGTCCCCTCGCCGAGTTTGCTCTCCATCGCGCGGGTCAGCTCTTGCAACTGATTTTGCAGCAACACCAACCCTTGCGTATCCTGCTCGACAGGCGCTGGCGGCTGGGATGACTTTTGCCACAGTAAAAATAAAAAGACAAGGTTGCCGAGCACAAGCAGCACCAAGACGTCAATCAATATCTCCATGTATCCTATCGTACCACGAAGATGCTTCCCTGTTCAGCACACGGCGTTAGACAGATACAGCGTGTCTTGGTATTCTTTCTCTATATGACACACACTGAACTTCGCGAGCAGATTAAGCAGGCGATGCGCGACCGTGCAGAACTCAAACTGTCGGTGCTGCGCGGATTACTCTCCAACGCAACCAACGAGCTGGTAGCAAAAGGCAAAAAGCCGACCGATGAAATCAGCGAGGACGACCTCGCGGGGCTCATCCGCCGTGCCGCCAAGCAGCGCAAGGATTCAATCGAGCAGTTTACGAGCGGCGGCCGCGCCGACTTGGCAGCCAAGGAGCAAGATGAGTTGGCAATCCTCGAAACTCTCCTCCCTCCCCTCATGTCTAAAGACGATGTGACAAAAATCGTCAAAGCAAAAGCTGCAGAGCTTGGCGCAATAAACCCGTCAACAGGACTCGGTACCAACAAAACAAAAGTAAATCAACTCATTGGCGCATTGATGAAAGATCTCAAAGGCAAGGCCGATGGCGCGGTGGTCAAGGAGGTCGTCGACGCGCTGTTTGCGTAGGGGTATACAAATCACCCAGATTGTTCTACTATACGGTTAGTACACAGAAGGCACTCTCGCCCCTGAAGTTGCCCACCTCTCATGTTGTTAATCTTCCTTCCGTAGCATACCATTTCCGCACTCCTGCCACAAACACGCGCAGCTTCGGCGACCGATCCAACACCTCAAGCGGTGTATGAAACC
>CAIRHB010000009.1 GCA_903878285.1 Candidatus Adlerbacteria bacterium
ATGTGCAAACTACGTGCGATGTACCGTTTACTTCTTCCTTCGCCCAGAAGTGTTTCTATCTTGGCTCTCGTTTCAAACGACAGCTGCGGATGCACCGTGTCCTGCTTTTTCTTTTTCATATTCCTTCATTGTTACTGAAGGGTGGGCAACTTCAAAACAGAATTTGCCAATCCCGCGGCAGGAGGGAAATACAATGTCCACTCTTATCATCATCGTGGATGCGATTGTTTCGGGTGATGAACCGTACTACAGCGTTGACTTTTCAGGAGCCGACCTCGACGGCGTTCAGCCCGCTCAGCAGGAATGGAAGGAGGACGACAAAGAAGGCGAAGTGATCGCCGTTGTTTCCTTGGATGAGAGTTCTCCCTCCATCCGCGCACTTGGCAACATTATCTCTATCGGCCAAGAAGCTAAGCCGTGGACTGGTGCGGATTCGGAAATCCTGGCTGTTCTGAGGCAGATTCTTCAGGAGGGCATCCGCATCGGGCGAGAATCCGCCAAAAAATAGACCGCCCGCCACAGAAGCCCCGCTCGGCTCAAGTGGTCGGGCGGTTTCTGTTTTAATACGTCGGTTTTTGTTCGGCAGAAGACGCAAGCGTGTTGGCAAAACGGGCGAGGGCGTAGAGGAAGGAGGAGAGGCGGTTGAGGTATTGGCGGGTTTCGGCGGAAAGGGGTTTTTGGATAGTGACGGTTCCGGCAGTGTCGCTTGCATCATTCGTGCTGCGCATCGCTATTGCTTCGCGCTCGGCGCGGCGGGAGACGGCGCGGGCGTAGTCGAGTAAGGCGGAGAGCTCCGAGCCGCCAGCTATGACAAACGACTGTGGGTTGTCGAACTTCTGCTCAAGCTCGGCGATTGCTGCTTCAAGCTTTTCAACATGGGGCTGGTCGAGTTTTTTATCTGCCCCCGCGAGCTCTGCCTGCACAATAAACAGATCCTGTTGCACGCTGCGCAGCAACTCGGCAATGTTTGTATAGTTTTTTTCATTCGCCTTCGCAAAGCACACACCGAGTAGCGAGTTGAGTTCATCAACCGTGCCGAGCGCCTCGAAGAGCGGGCAATCTTTTGGTAGCCGCTCTTTGGAGCCGAAGAGCCCCGAGGTGCCGTCGTCGCCTTTGCGGGTATACAACATGGTTGTAGTATACGAGTACCCGCCCGCTTCGGCAAAAAGCGAATAGCGGCAACACAGCATGAACACCCGCGCTTTTTGGTACGCACTGCCGTCGCTCGCAATCAGCATCGCGATTGTCGCCGCCTTCGCGCTCTATGCACACGAACACCGAGCACCCGCATCGCCCACCCACACACTCGGCTCGGCTGCAACCGTCGTCACGGTTGTTTCTACCAGCACAAACCAGCGAGAAGAAACGAGAACCACATCAACATCCGCCACCACGACCGCAACAGCCCCAACAAAACCAACACACACCACGACCATTTCCCTCTCCATTCAGAATCTCTATGTTAAAAAGAGTATTGCGATTACCGAAGGCGAGACAATGCTCGCGCTGCTGATGCAGCAAAATACTACTGACCCAAAGATGCGGCTTGTCACACAAGAGTATTCTGGCTTGGGCGCATTGGTCACCAGCATGGGCGGGCAGACCAACGGCACCGACAAACAGTATTGGCAGTACAGGGTAAACGGCGTCGAGCCGCAAGTTGGGGCGAGCGGGTATATACTAAAAAATGGCGATGCAGTAGAATGGGTCTTCGCCCCCTCGGCACAATAATCATGACACGCCTACAAAAAATAGTCGCAATAGTTGGACTCGTCGCGTTTGGCGTGGCGGTGCGCTTCGCCTTTCACCTCCCCGACGCGACGCCGCTGGTCGCGATCGCGCTTGTGTCAGCTGTCTACCTCGGTAGAAAATGGGCGATTATCTTGCCGCTCGTCACACTGTTCATATCCGACCTGTCGATTGGCTTCTACGACTGGCGCGTGATGGCGAGTGTGTACGGATCCTTCGCGCTTGTCGGCGTACTCAGTCTATTGCTGCGAAAATACCCGAACATACTCACTGGCGCGGCGATCACTGCCCTATCTTCATTCCTCTTTTTTCTTATCACCAACTTTGCCGTATGGGCATTCTCGCCCTGGTATGAAAAGTCGCTTACGGGGCTCCTCTACTGCTACACGCTCGGGCTCCCGTTCTATCGCAATATGGCTCTCGGTGACGCGCTCTACACCCCGCTCCTCTTTGCCGTCTTTGCCTACGGCCACATCGCGGCAGCCTATTTCGCCGCCGCTCGCCAGAAACTTGCGCTCGTGTTTGCTGCTCGTGTATAGTGCAGTCGTCGAACAAAGGGGAAGCGAGGTGCAAATCCTCCACAGTGCCGCTACGGTAAATCCCGAGAGACCTCGAGGAACAAGTCCGAATACCGACGCTCGACATATTTATCCACATAACTACCTCGAGCAAGGCAACGCTATGACATACTCACCCATGGGCTCTCGTGCTGTCGCTGTGCGCGCATCTTTGTCTACTTTCGCATTCGCGCTCGTATTTTTATTCAGCACTTTTGTTCTCACTCTCCCCGCCTCGGTGCGTGCGGATGACAGCGTCTCTATCAATCTTGCTATCGAGACAGCGAACGCGACACTGTTTAACGGGCCACTGACGGTGACAGCCTGCCCGCCTGTGGCACCACACGGCGTGCCCGACCCGAGCGTCGCGAGCACCACCAACGCACTGTGTGCACTCAACCAATCGGGCATACCCGTTGTATGGGACTGGACCTATGCACCCGACGCATTCTTGACCTCGATCGGTGGCATTGGCAATGACTACACCAACAATGTGTACTGGGGTTGGTTCTCCAACCTCGCGTATGGGCAGACCGCGCTCAACAAACACACGCTGACAAACGGCGAGCATATGTTGATTACGCTCGGTAAGCAGCCATTGCAACTTACTGTATCAAACACAGCACCCACCGTTGGCGATACGATTACTCTCACGGTGACACAGTTTGGACTCGACGCGAGCTATAACCCAGCATGGTCACCAGCGACCACAAGCGTTGTGTATATCAACGGGCAAGCGACTAGTACTGATGCTGCAGGCAACGTATCATTTGTTGCGACTTCGACCGACCCTCTCGACGTCTACGCGACCGAAGACGGATTCGTACCAACGATACACACCACCATCTCGCCCGTCGCAACGCCGGCAGTGATCGCTCCCACACCTGCACCCACCAGTGGAGGTGGCGGTGGCGGAATTATCGCAAGCACGCCGACCGTCAACATCAGCAACGCGACAAACTATCTGCTTGCACAACAAGGAGCAAACGGCTCATGGGGCAGCGCGATGCTCAGCGACTGGGCAGCAATCGGGCTCATAAGTGCCAACGCGCCGACCACCTATCAAACAAGTCTGCTCAACTACTTCGCGCAGGGCGCCACCTTCTCCAACATCACCGACTACGAGCGGCATGCGATGGCGCTCGAAGCACTCGGCATCAACCCGTACACCAGCGGCACCATCGACCATATCACCAGCGCGTTTGACGGCACCGCAATTGGTGATAAGACTCAAGTCAACAACGACATCTTCGCCATCTTCCCGCTTCTCGCTGCAGGGTACACAGCAAGCGACCCGATTATCCAAAAGACGGTCGCGTTTATTATCTCGCAACAAAGCGCCGACGGCTCGTGGGGCAGCGTCGACCTCACCGCCGCAGCAGTGCAGGCGCTTGCGCTCGTGCCAAACATGCCCGGTGTTACCAACGCGCTGACACAAGCGAAGGGATATCTGCTCGCGCACGAGGACGCACAGGGTTGCTTTGGCAACAGCTTCTCGACTAGCTGGGCACTACAGGCGATGGACTCGCTCGGTATGACCGCACCCGCAACCTGCCTCGCGGCGGCGCAGCAGGCGGACGGCAGCATCGGCACAGCATACGATACACAGCAAACAAAGATCTGGGCGACCTCGTATGCACTTCCCGCAGCGCTCGGGAAACCGTGGGAAACAATTCTACACACGTTCTCCAAGCCAGTCGCTACTGACAGCAGCAATACTGGAACCGTTGCAACAGCAACCATATCACTAGCAACACTTGCCGCATCCAGCACTGCTGCAACTTCTACAGCGATCACACCACCAATACCAACAACCGCAACGAACACGGCGACAACGACACGAACACTCCTTGCGCCAACACATACCGAAAGTTCGATCACCACTACAGCAACAGCCACATCGACGAACAAAACAGGCACACGCCACCATCACACATCTGACACAAACGCTCCAACCACAGCAACAGAAGCGGCTCAACCTATCGCGCCAAACACCCAACCAGCCGCCGTCGCTGACGCACCCGCAGCAGGAGGCATCATCAGCACACTTGGTCACTTCGTCGCTTCGCTATGGCACGCCGTCGCCGGGTTGTTCTAAATCGAGATTAGCGAAGCGGCACATCCACGCCGACCGCTTGGGAGACATGGGTGAAGCCATCACGAGCGAGAAGGCGCGCGAGGCCTTGGTTGATTTCGGAGACGACTTGCGGGCCTTCGAAGATCATGCCCGTAATCATCTGCAAGAGTGATGCACCGAGGCGAATCTTGCGGTAGGCATCCTCGGCGGTCGAGATGCCGCCCACACCGACGATAATGCATTTACCCTGCTCACGTGTATATACGTGTGCGATGAGCGCATCAGATAATTCCTTCGTCGGCGCGCCCGAGAGCCCGCCGACCGCGGGGATATTCGCGAGGTCGTCGACGACTGCCTTGTTGTCGCGCGGCTTGGTGAGGTTGGTGCAGATCACGCCATGCACGCGGTGTGCCTTGGCAATGTCGAGTAGTGTGTCTACCTGTGCGAAGGTGAGGTCAGGCGAGAGTTTAATGAGCACCGGCTTGTTGGTCGGGATTTTATCGAGCTCGGTCAAGAGTGCCTCGAGCGCCCCGGAGTCGACAAACGGCTGCCCGCCCTGCGCGTTGGGGCAGCTGATATTGACGGTCGTGTACGCGCCAACGTCGGCAAGCTCTCGAAACGCTTTGGCAAAATCCTTGATGCCATGTGCACGGTCGAGGTTCGCTGCGCAGTTAGTCATCGCGATACTGGTGCCCACGGGGATACGGAACAGCGCGCGACGCAGTTGCTGCCCCAAGACGACGCAGCCGCGGTTGTTGAGCCCGTAGTAAATCACGAGCGACTTGCTCTTGAGAAGCCGCCACATACGGGGCTTTGGGTTGCCTGGGCAGTACTCGCCAGTGATCGAGCCCACCTCCTCAAAACCAAACCCAACCGACGGGATAATGCCAACTAAGTCAGCGTTTTTATCAAACCCTGCCGAGAGCCCGAGCGGATTCTTGAACGCAATCCCAAGCACGGTTGTGTGCAGTGACGGATGCGAGTAGTTAAACAGGAGCGAGGTGAGCGCGCGACCGAGCCAGACCCTACCGAGCATATTCCCCACCGTGATCATCTGGTTGTGCACCAGCTCAGGGTCGCGGGCAAAAAAGTAGGGCTTGCAGATATACCGATAGCCCGCACGAATAATCGCATTACGCACGGACACAGCAACGTTTTTCATGCCCCGCATCATACCACCGACCGTGCCAGAGTGGTAGACAGCTTTTTACCAGACAGCAAAAGAAAAACCGACACCCCATAACGAAAGAGGGGTGCCGGCTGCTCCAGTGGAGGAGCTAGTCAGAAAGAACTTCGATGGTGACGGGCAGTAAGCCCTCACCACCAGGACCGAATCCGAGCGCTTTCGCCGCGTCAGGCGTAAGATCAAGCGTTCGGTCCGGATTTTTCCGTATGACCCAGCGGGCAGGTCCGAGATCCTCGACCTCGAGCACAATGCTCTTTTGCCCATCTTGGGTGGTGACTCTAATTTTGGTGCCCATTGGCAGCCACGGATGAGCGGCGGCGATTATCTTTTCGCCTTTCCCCACTCGGTGACCGTTCTTCAGGACACCGCTCGCCTGATACCAACTCGCAATTGCCGTCATCTGGGACGGTCCCGCCTGCACCGCAGGCAGCACACTCACGAGCAGCATGAGGACAATGAGAAGTAGTCTCAATAACCCTACTCCTTTGCTGTGCAAGAGCTTGAAGACACTTAACGGATAACGCGCTGGGTATGTTCAGGCTCCTGCAAGGGTATACGAGCCACTTCCCCAAATGGGTGCACTGGTGCCGACCCCAGAGGTAGGCGTATACTAGGGACATATACAACTAATTATCGCAGTATGCATCCTGCTACTATTCTCTCGTTCGAAGAGTTCGACGCGATCCGCGACACACTAGGGAAAATCGTCTGCACCTCCGGCGGCTTCGACCCCATTCACCCCGGGCATGTGTCGTGTCTGCATGATTCAAAAAAGTTTGGTGATACGCTGGTCGTGATCGTCAATGGTGATACCTTCCTCAGAAATAAAAAAGGGCGGGCATTTATGGACATAGACACCCGCTGCCACATCGTCTCCTACATCAACGGTGTCGACTATGTGATCCCCTTCGAGATTGAGAACGACCAGACCGTGATACAAGCACTCGACCGCATCCGACCGCATATCTTTACCAAGGGCGGCGACCGCATCGACGCGAGCAACATCCCCGAGTGGGACACCTGCAAAAAGCATGGCATCGAGGTTGTCTCGGGAGTCGGCTGGGACAAGAAGTGGAGCAGCTCAAACTTCCTCCACGACTGGGGAGAGTTTTGGCACGAGCGAAGAACAAACACTGCCGCTACACATCCTACCCACTAACCCGAAAATTTTATTTCGCTTTGAGATACGCGACCATCGTCGCTGCGTCGGAGACAGCAAATGGGTCGTCGGGACAGTTGTCTCCGAAACCGTCTTCGATAAACGCCTTAGCAATAACACCGTCGTCGACAAAGATACTGTAGCGCCACGAGCGCTCGCCGAAGCCAAGATTATCTTTTTTAACCAGCATCCCCATTGCACGCGTAAAATCCCCCGAGCCGTCGGGAAGCAATTTCACTTTCGATACCTGCTGTGCGCGACCCCATTGGAACATCACGAACGCATCGTTGACCGACAGGCAGTAGATCTCGTCGATACCGAGTCCTTTCAGCTCATCATATGCCGCTTCATATCCAGGCAGATGCGTCGTCGAGCAGGTCGGCGTAAACGCGCCCGGCAGCGCAAAGAGCACAACCTTCTTGCCTGCAAACAAGGCACCCGTCGACACGTCCTGCCAACGAAACGGATTCGCGCCGCCGATACGCTCGTCGCGGACACGAGTCTTGAGCACCACATCCGGCACACGCTTCCCTTCAAGCATTGGTTGAGTCATATATGTAGATTAGCGAATACATATGCAGTATACCAAACATTACCAGCGTATAGAAAAATCGGGGTAGGTCTGTGTCGGCACATGCCATGATACCTCAACCTGCTCGACGTGCGACAGGAGCGACCCGCGATGCAACTTCGCGATATACGCCTCCAGCTTTTCGCGAGCACCCTGCGCCACCACCTCGACCGAGCCGTCAGAAAGATTGCGCACATACCCCACGAGCCCTAAGCCCCGCGCCTTGCGCTGCGCAAAGTCGCGATACATCACCCCCTGCACCCGACCCAAGATTATTGCATGTAGTTCTTGCATAGTTATACTCCTATCTTCCACACACCCTTCTCAAGAAACGCCTCGATGGTCTGGCGCTTGGCTTTGTTGATAAGATTCGCGTGCGACAACTTGTGCTCTTTGGCATACGCATTGAGCGTCATGATGTTCTTCCCCTCCAAGTACGCGAGGCGTTTGTGGTAGCTACTCGCGAGCGCTTTGCCGACAATCTCCTCCATCAGCGATGTGTCACCATTTGCATCAAACGCTCTGAACGCGCTGTAATAGTCTGCACGGTCAACAAAGGCAATATTGATTGGTACATATCCCTCGCGCACGAGCGCGTAGTTGTTGAGCGCGCGACCAATGCGACCATTGCCGTCGACAAATGGGTGGATACTCTCGAACGCGAGATGCAGCCGCGCAATGCGTTTGACGATATGCTCGTGCGCGCTCGCGTGATACTCGGCAAGCATTGCAGCTATCTTGCCCTCGATATCCTTAGGGTCGGCGCCGATGTGCGAGCCGACACGCACCCACTCGTCGCCCGCGCGAAACCGCCCCGCGACCTCGTCGCGAATATGCGCGAGCAGAATCTGATGCAGAAAAAGAATCACCGCGGGCGATAGCTCGACCTCTTTTGCCTTCGCATCGATATACTCAACAACCCGCGCAAGATTCTTCGCTTCAAAGATCTCGCGCTCTGCCACGAACCGGTCGAGATCAATCTGCAGGAGGATCTTCTCGGTCTCCTCCAGCGTCAGCGTGCTATTTTCTATCGCGTTAGAGTTGTAGACCTGCTCGGGCACCTCCGCCTCGATGAGTATCTTGATGAGCGACTCCTTGCCGGGCAGCGCCCAATAGTACCGCTCGCGCAGCGCCTGGATACGTGCATATGTTCGGGGAGTGTACGCCATAGTAATTCGAGCACTACAACGAAGAGTGTTGCTTTAGTATATAGATTTTAACGAATTTGTCAAACAATTCGTGAAAAACAGAGAAAAAAGCACATTTTTAACGATTTCTAGGACAAAATCGGCAACAACCTCTACAAATACCACCCAAACTCCTCGAGCGCTTCGCTGACGATCTCGATTATCGTGAATAGAGACCAGCCTGGAACGCAAAGAACATAGACCGGATACCATCCACATCACCAAGCATCTCTATTGCATTGGATATCGGTAACTAGTCTTTGAGCTTTGGACGATTTTGTGTAGATTTGTGCTATGAAAAAAAGAAATGGCGCGGGCTGCGTAACGCAGAACGCAGCGAAATACAAATACTGCGTGAGCGTGGATACTCACTACAAGACATCGCAGA
>CAIRHB010000010.1 GCA_903878285.1 Candidatus Adlerbacteria bacterium
CGCTTCATGGAAGTGTTGGGGTTCTATACACCCGAAGAGAAGTATCTGCAGGCACTGAAACGAAAAAAGCGCCCGAAGGCGTAGAAGATCATCGTCCAAAGAAAGGGGGTTGGGTGCCTGTCCACAAATCATTGACAGATAAGAACATTCTGTTCTACATTGTTTGTAGACGATCTCCGAAACAACCTCGCAAGAAAGGATTCTGCGTTATGTACAGAGAGTTAAAGTCTCCTGTTGCGGTCCAACTGGAACTAACGACAAGATGCAATGAAAGGTGCATCCATTGCTACAACCACTGGAGAAGATCCTCCGAAGAAGACAGGACTTTGACCGAGGATGATGTCCGGCGAATCATCGAGAACCTCAAGGAGAGCGAAGTTCCAAATCTGCTCATCACAGGCGGAGAACCGATGCTTTACCCCGACCTATTGATCCGCACACTTGAACTTGGGAGGGAAGCTGGCCTCAGGTGCTCGCTGAACTCCAATCTGACGCTCGTGACGCCAGAGCTTGCTCGAGAGCTGAAAAGGCTCAAGGTCGGCATACTGACATCGATCCTATCTTTTGACGAGAGACTGCACGATAAGCTCACAACCGTGCGTGGTTCCTTCGACATGCTCGTCAAGGGAATCAGGTTGGTCAGGGAACACGAAATCCCCGTCGGCGCGAACATGGTCGTGATGCAAATGAATGTGGATCAAATCTACGAGACAGGTAGGTTTATCCATAGTCTGGGCGTGACTGCGTTCCGGGCAACGAAAGTACATCCTGCTCAAGGATCCCCATGCTTCGAAAGGATCAAGCTCCCTCCGGAACGCATTGTCGACATCTTCGACACCTTGATCAGATTGCGGGATGATCTCGGACTCGACGTCGATTCTCTGACCACCTACCCCACCTGCCTCCTCAAGGATATGAGCCGCTACGGCCAATTCGTCTCGAGAAGGAGCTGTAGCGCTGGAAAGACTGGCTGCACAATCGGCGCGGACGGACAAGTTCGCCCGTGCGGCCATTCCGACAACACCTACGGCAACTCGATTGTCGAGCCGCTTCTAGAAATCTGGCCTAGATTGCGGGAGTGGCGAGACGGCTCGCTATTGCCAACGGAATGCAAAGAATGTAAGCATGTCATTCAATGCAGTGGCGGCTGTCGTATGGATTGCAAGCACTACGGCAACATCAGTGGGATGGATCCATACGCCCCGGGCAAAGACTTCGCGTACATACCCCAACAACGAGAGGAGGTCACGCCTCTTGATCCTGAATCGGCGCTGGTCGTTAACTCGACCCTTCGCTTGAGAATCGAGACATTCGGCACAGCACTGATTGTCGATGGGAACTTCAAATCAATCGTCACCTCTGACACGGCCGAATTGCTGGAGCAGCTACGGGGCACAACGTTCACGCTTGGCTCTATCTCTGCGGAGTATGGTCTTGAGGTGGACATGCTGCGCAAGTTCTTTGCCAGCTTGCACGCCTTGAGAGTCGTCTGCTTTGCTGGCTAGTACTTGTACTAAAATCTAAAATTGTGCTAGAAACAAACAAGAAAGGAGGCATCCTAGGAGTTCCCGATAAGGTTGAGCCGACCACTAAGCAACGTAAACAGCGAGGAGATAAACCGTGAAGACGCTGAATCTGGGTTTCGTCTCGATGGTCACCATCAAGGGGCACGAATCCGAATCCAGCTTGGGTTGCGATAACTGCGATTGCAACTGCGACTGTTGGTGCGACTACGACAGGGGGAACTAATCCACCAATGATTGCGCATGAATCCTTATGCGCAGAACCGCCGGCTAACGGAAACGTTAGCCGGCTTCCCATTTAATTTGAGGTATCATATACTGGACTATCTATGAAAAATATCACGTTGAAGGAGGATTTTGATGCAGAGGTAGGTATTTTCTTTAATTTCTTGAACAGCAAAGAATATCCACAACATCGGAATATCATATTTTCTTGCTTCCCTGAATTGAAAGAAAAAATTAAGGCGAATGTCACAGATGAAAAATCGGTTGTTACGGCATTCATACAAGAGAAAAGGACACACAACAAACAAGCTATCCAGCAATCGGTTGCCTTTGTTAAGCATGAGCTAGAACAAAAAGGAGAGAAGACGTTAGAAATACTCGCTCGGCTGATGGATTATGTATGGAAATCTCAAGAGGATCCCTACTTCTTGGTACCAACCATTTTCCCTCTGTCTCCCTTTAATAAGGATACATTCTTTTTCTCGATATACCCATCACTGCAAGGCAAAACAGAATATCCGAGAGTGTTGGCAGTTTCAGCTCATGAGATATCTCACATGATACTTCTCGACATCTTGAAAGAGCGAAACATACAGATGGGACAAGAGCTAGTCTATTTTGTAAAAGAACTGATTGCTCCGGTGTTGGTATATCAAGATGATTTCGACGGTATGTTCAAGAAACAAATCGTGGGAAACTACAATGTGTTGGAGGTCTATTTTGAAGAAGGCGGAAAGTCGGTAACGGCTTTCGATTATTTTCTTGCCATGTTCGCAAATAACAGAGCTGAGGGCAAGAAATTCAATGCATTCCTCGATGATATGATTTCTGTTTGTAGAAAAATAGAGCAGGAGATACAGGACAAGAGAGCGTTTGATGACGAATACGGCACACGAATACTAAAAGAGCCGGAACTACTGGAGAAATTTAGGGAGCCTATCGTGTTGATGTAAAGGGTTTTCACCACTCTAATCCAATACACTCATTGTGTATCTCTTGTTGCGCATCCGCTAGGCGCACTCTAGGGCTTTTCGTAGCATAGAGCTGCTCTGGTAATACTCCCAGAATCGGGAAATATAGCTTTTTACAGAGTCCAATGTTTTAATGGCTGTGTCCACTACTTCGCTCACTGTTTACAGACAGTCGCCGTGTTTCTTTTTTTGGCGTAATTCATGTACGCTGCCATCGGCTACGCACAAACAAGGAGAAAAACGATGCTGCAACATCCGGAACCGAAGCAGGTATTGTACCTGGACTATCCCCTTGGTGATTCTAGGGACGCGCCCGAAGTGATCGAATACGTCGCGCGCATGTTCTCTGAACGAGGACTGCCCGTTGTGTTTTCTTTCTGCGGGATTGCCTACGAATTCAACGGCACAGAGACCGTGCCCGAATGTCTCGAAAAGTGGAGGTATCGGTACCACGTCTCCATGGATCTTGATGATTGAGACGCGAAAGACCGCCGCTAAGCACGCTGTGCTTAGCGGCGGTTCGCTGTATTTATTTTTTAAGCGTACTAAACACCGCGCCCACACCTGCTACTTGTTTGGCGACTTGGTCGACGATGGTGGTTTTGAACGGGTAGAGGAGGGAGTCGGGGCTGGCGTGGCTAGCGACCGCGGCGCTGCCGTAGCCGATGGCGGATAGGAGAATGAGCGAGCCGATGATTGTTGGCATACGTTTAGTATATACCAACTTTCGCACACAGCCTTGGTGTGCTAGGATGGGCGCATTGGTATGGAGAAAAGCGGTTTACATATATCGCTCGCGGCGGAGCGGCTCGGCACCTTGTTTGGTCTGCCGATTACCAACACGCTCGTCGCCGAGTTGACTGTCACGGTCGTGTTGCTTGCCACCGCCTTTTTTGTGGGGCGCAATCCAAAATTGATTCCTAGTGGCGTACAAAACTTTTTTGAGTCGCTCGTCGAGTTCGTTCTCAATTACATGGAGGGCGTGCTGGGCTCGCGTGCGCTCGCCGTCAAATTCTTCCCGCTTATCATCACCATCTTTCTGTTTATCGCCACCTCCAATCTATTCGACTTCTTGCCGTTTGTTGGCAGTATCGGCTTCTTTCATACGGGTGGTGAGTTTGTCCCGCTCTTCCGCCCCGTTAACACCGACCTCAACGTCACGCTCGCGCTCGCGATTATCGCCGTCATTTCAATCGAGGTGTCCGGCATTGTTGCTGTCGGCTTTTGGCGCTACGCAGGCAAGTTCTTCAACTTCTCCTCGCCGCTCAACTTTGTCGTGGGGATTATCGAGTTTGTCTCCGAAATGTCGCGATTTATCTCCTTCTCCTTCCGTCTCTTTGGTAACATTTTCGCGGGCGAGGTGCTGCTTGCTGTTGCTGGATATTTTATGCCCTACCTCCTGCCGGTGCCGCTGATGGCGTTTGAGACGTTTATCGGCGTCGTCCAAGCAGCAGTGTTCGCACTCCTCACGCTCTTCTTTATCAAGCTGGCGATTGCGATGCCGCATGGAGCAGGAGAGAACCACAACCATACATCGAACGAGGCACCTGTCTCGGTCGAGGGCGTGGTTGTGAGCCAGTAGCTGCGTGTTTTTGATGGAGAAGTGTGTTAGAGTGGGCGCATTAGGAGATTAGTTCGCGTAATATAATCAGCATATATGGATATTGATTCGGTCAGATTAATCGCAATGGCACTTGCAGCAGGTCTCGGTGTGATTGGCCCAGGTATCGGCATCGGTCTTATCGGCGGTGGCGCGATGGAGGCAATCGGTCGCAACCCCGAGGCAACCGACAAGATTGTCTCGAACATGATCCTCGCAATCGTCTTTACCGAGGCACTCGGTATTCTCGCGCTCGTGGTCGCCTTCATTGTCCGGTTCGTATAACCAGTTTACTTCGCACTCAGTATGAACGCATTACTTGCCGCATTTGGTATCGATTGGCGCTTGTTGCTCATAAACCTGCTTAACTTCGGTCTGCTCTTTTGGCTGTTGTCGCACTACTTGTACGGCCCGTTGACGCGGATGCTCGAGAGTCGTCGCGAGAAGATCGCCGAAGGTGTGCGCAATGCTGCCGAGGCAGAAGCGAAGTTGGGAGAGATTAACGACTTGCACGCAGCAATGCTCGCCGAGACAGGCAAAGCTGCCGACCAAATCCTCGCTGATTCGCGCGCACTTGCCGCCGAGAAACAGCACAAGCTCATTGCCGAAGGTGAGGCAACTGCTGCGGTCATCATCAGTGACGCTAAGCGGCAGGCCGACGAGCTCCAAGCGCAGGCATTGGTCGAGAGCAAAAAGGAGGCAGCAAAGCTCATTGTGCTCGGGATGGAAAAGCTCGCGCTCGGCAAATAACCACTATGAACTACGCTTCCTACTACGCACACGCACTCTTTGACCTCGTCACGCGGGGCGAGGGGGCGAGTGAGCAGCAGGGGAAGCAGTATCTCGACAACCTCAAGCAGGTGCTGGCGCGACGCGGCCATCAGTCGCTCTTGCCAAACATCTTTGCAGAGTATCAAAAGTTAGTACAACGCCGCGAGCGTTCATCTGAGTATGCGAAGATCACTCCCGAGCGCGAGCGCACCAGAACATTACTCGAGCTATACCGCCGATTAGTAGCGACCCACTAGACCAGTTATGCAACACTTCATTGAACAATTTAAAAAAGAGATAGAGCACTTCGCGCCGTCGGCGCGCCCAACCAACACCGGCGTGGTCACTAAGGTTGGCGACGGCGTCGCAGAGATCGACGGGCTCGCGGGTGCGGTGATGTCCGAGATGGTGCGCTTTGTCACTGCAGGTAGCAAGCCGCTTGAAAAAGCGCTTAGTATGCCCGATGTCTTTGGCGTGATACTCAACCTCGAGGAGGACACGGTGCGCGTGATTATCCTCGGCGACGCAGCGCTGGTGGCAGAGGGGATGACGGTCGAGTCGACGGGGCAGGTGCTTTCTATACCCGTGGGCGAGGCGATGCTTGGGCGCGTGGTATCGCCGCTTGGCGAGCCTCTCGACGGGCTCGGGGCGATTGCGTCTACCAAGCGAAACCCTATCGAGCGCGAAGCGTACGGCGTGATGGATCGACAGTCGGTCAATATTCCGCTCCACACTGGCACCAAGGCGATCGACTCGATGATCCCCATCGGTCGCGGGCAGCGCGAGCTGATTATCGGCGACCGCTACACCGGAAAGACGACCGTCGCCATCGACACCATCATCAACCAAAAGAGTGAGCCGAAGGAGAGCCGCCCGATTTGTATTTATGTCGCCGTGGGGCAAAAAGAGTCCAAGACCGCGCGTTTGGTTGCATTGCTTAAAGAGCGCGGCGCACTTGAGTATTCGATTATTGTTGACGCAGGCGCATCCGCTCCGGCAGCGCTGCAGTATCTCGCCCCGTTCGCGGGCGCGGCAATCGGCGAGTACTTTATGGAGCAGGGCAAGGATGCGCTCGTGATTTATGACGATTTGTCGAAGCATGCGGTCGCGTACCGCCAGCTGTCGCTGCTCTTGCGCCGACCACCGGGCCGCGAGGCGTACCCGGGCGACATCTTCTACCTGCACTCTCGCTTGCTCGAGCGCGCAGCAAAATTGTCGAAGGAGAAAGGCGGCGGCTCGCTGACGGCGCTCCCGATTATCGAGACGCAGGAGGGCGACGTCTCTGGCTATATCCCGACCAACGTGATCTCGATCACCGACGGGCAGATATTCCTCGAGACAGACCTCTTTAACAAAGGTATGCGCCCTGCAATCAACGCGGGTATCTCGGTCTCACGCGTCGGTTCGTCGGCGCAGACCAAGGCGATGAAGAAGGTGTCGGGACGCATCAAACTTGAGTTGGCACAATTCCGCGAGCTCGAGGCGTTTATGCAGTTTGCGCAGGATCTCGACGCAGACACCAAGCGACAGATCGACGCGGGGCAGCGCCTGATGGCAGTGCTGCGACAGAAAAACGGCGCGCCGATGCCGTTTGAGGTGCAGGCGGTCGTTATCTACTCGGCGGTCAATGGCTATCTTAAGACCGTCGCGGCAGAGCGCGTGCCCGAGTTTGAGGAGAAACTGCTCGCCTTCCTCGACGCAAGCGCCAAGGAATTGCTTCCTGGCATCCGCGCAGCAAAGGAGATTACCGCACAGCTGGAAGAGCAGCTCAAAGCAGCGCTCGCGAAGTTTATCGAGACGCATCCAGACCTTGCGACGGCGACTGTCTAACTACGGTAGTAACAACACAGAGGAAAGAGTGTGAGATAGAGTAGAACAAATGTATGGCAGGACTCAAAGCAATCAAAACAAAAATCCGCTCGATCCAAAAGACCGAGAAAGTGACCAAAGCGATGGAGGCAGTGTCTGCTGCCAAGATGCGCAAGGCGCAGGTACGCGCGCTCGCTGGCCGCCCGTACGCGCGCGCGGCGGTCGCAATTCTCTCGCGGCTGTCGGGCGCACAGGCGCTGTCGAATCATCCGCTGGTTCGCGCACACACTCTCGACACTACTATTGACGTTGGTTCCACAACATCTCCAACACGAGCGTTGTATATCGTTTTGACAAGCGACAAGGGGCTTGCCGGCGCGCTCAACAGCGCCGTGCTGCGCAGGGCGGAGCGCGACATCCGCGACAGCGGGATGTCGCGCAGCCATGTGTCGATTATCGCCGTCGGGCGCAAGGCGAACGACTTTTTCACCACGCGCGGATATGCCGTCGAGGTCTACCACCCGAACACCGACACACTCACGTCCGAACTCGTCGACGAGATCGTGCTCGAGGCAGCCAACCGCTTCTCGACCGGCGTCGTCGATTTGGTAAAAATTGTCTACCAACAATTTATCACCACGTTCGAGCAGCGCCCGACGATGCACACCGTCTTCCCACTCTCGCTCCCTGAGCTTTCGCAGGTAGTAAAAGATATCATTCCGGCGCGCGGGGCGTTCTCGGCACCCGCTGCCGAGGACGAGCCGCGCGCATACGAAGTCGAGCCCTCCGAGGGCGCAGTCCTCGACCTGGTGCTGCCAAAGTTGGCATCAATTTTCGTGTACCATGCGTTGCTCGAGACCCAGGCGTCCGAGCACTCGGCGCGTATGGTGTCGATGAAGTCGGCGACCGACAAAGCAGGCGAGATGGAGCATGGGCTGACGCTCCAGTTTAACAAAGCCCGCCAAGCGGCAATCACCCGCGAAGTCTCCGAGATCACCGGCGGCATGGAAGCAATGGCGAGTTAAATATGCTATAAAGGGTAATCACACGAAATTATATATGCAAAAAGGAACAGTAAAGCAGATTATCGGGCCGGTCGTGGACGTCTACTTCGAGGGTGATGTGCCAGCGCTGCGCAACGCGCTTACGGTTGAGATTGTTGATGCAGCAACTAAAACAAAGCGCAGCGTGACGCTCGAGGTCGCGCAACATATTGGGCTTGGCCGCGCACGCGCGATCGCGCTCCAAGATACGTCTGGTTTGACTCGTGGTGCCGAGGTTGTTGACACCGGTGCCCCCGTTTCTGTCCCCGTCGGCGAGAAAGTGCTCGGCCGCTTGTTTAACGTAATCGGGCAGCCGATTGACGGCAAAGAGGCCGTTGCTGGTGCGCCACTGTCGCCGATCCATCGCGAAGCGCCGCCGTTTAAAGAGCAGCGCACCAAGGCGGAGGTGTTTGAGACCGGCATCAAGTCGATCGACCTGCTCGCACCGTTTATCCGCGGCGGTAAAGTCGGTCTCTTCGGCGGCGCCGGTGTGGGCAAGACAGTGCTCATGCAGGAGCTTATTCACAACATCGCTGCCGAGCACGGCGGCTACTCGGTCTTTGCCGGCGTCGGCGAACGCGTCCGCGAGGGAAACGACCTCTACCACGAGATGACTGAGTCCGGTGTTATTTCAAAAATGGCACTCGTCTTCGGGCAGATGAACGAGGTCCCCGGCGCACGCGCACGCATCGCGCTCACGGGGCTCACGATGGCGGAGCACTTCCGTGACCAGATGGGCAAAGACGTACTCTTTTTTATGGACAACGTATTCCGCTTTGTGCAGGCGGGCGCCGAGGTGTCGTCGCTTCTTGGTCGTGTGCCGTCGGCAGTGGGCTACCAGCCAACACTCGCCGAGGAGATGGGGCAGCTGCAGGAGCGCATCACTTCGACCAAAAACGGTTCGATTACGTCCGTGCAAGCAATCTACGTGCCCGCCGACGACCTTACCGACCCAGCACCAGCGACCACCTTCGCGCACCTCGATTCAAAAATCGTGCTCACTCGCGGCCTCGCGTCGCTCGGTATCTTCCCTGCGGTCGACCCGCTGGACTCGAACTCGACCGCACTCGACCCCGACATTGTTGGCGAGGAGCACTACCGCGTCGCGCTCGAAACCAAGCAGGTGTTGCAGCGTTACAAAGATCTCCAAGACATCATTGCGATCCTCGGCATCGAAGAGCTTTCAGACGACGACAAACAAATTGTCTATCGCGCACGCAAGATCCAACGCTTCCTCTCGCAGCCGGTGCACGTGGCAGAAGTCTTCTCGGGCATCCCGGGCGTGTATGTGCCAGTGTCCGAGACCATCCGCTCGTTTAAGGAGATTTTGGAAGGTCGCCACGACGACAAGCCAGAAGGCGCGTTCTATATGAAAGGTGGCATCGACACCGTCAAGGCAGAATAAGCGACAGAGGTCGTTCCTTGGCTCGCCAAGGTGCGTTCTCGGGAGCGAAATCACACTATGAAAGTAATTATTGCAAAAGTTGACGAAACACTCTTCTCCGGCGACGCGGTTTCCTTGACGGTACCCGGCGCCGAAGGCGAGATGACAATACTCGGCGAGCATGAGCCGCTGGTGACGACGCTCAAGGCTGGCTTTGCCATCATCCGCAGCAAGCAAGAGGGAAGTAGCGAACTTCTGGTGCACGAAGTTGCCATCCCTGGCGGCCTGCTCGAAGTTCGCCGCGACGGTGCAACTATTATCCTCTAGGAATAGTTTGATAGGGCATATGCTCCAACCAATCATTCTTGCTGCTGGCAAAGGGACGCGCATGCAGACAGAAAAACCAAAGGCGCTCTTTCCAATACAGGGCAAGCCAATGATTGACTGGCTACTCGATACGCTTGCACAAGTGCCAAGCACCAAGTCACCGCTTATTGTTATCGGACACGGCGGCGAGCATATCCGCGCTCATCTTGGTGATAGATACACCTACGTGATGCAGACCGAACTAACTGGCCCGGCGACTGCGGTCAAGACGTGCATCCCAATCTTTTTAACTCAGGCAGACCCCGCACTTATTTTGTATGGCGACAACCCGTTTATCACAAAAGAAAGTATTGAACGTGCGGAAGCGCTGTTTACTGCAACGAATGCAACACTTATCTTTGGTTCGGTTACCGTGCCTCATTTTGAAAACGAATACGCATCCTACCTGCGCTTTGGCAGAGTAACACGAGACGCCGCAGGCGACGTCGAGCGCATTGTCGAATATAAAAACGCGGATGATGCCGAGCGAGCAATCACCGAAGTAAACTCGGGTATGTATTGTGTCGACCCAGCATGGCTTGCTAGTGCACTTCAGCAGATACAACCAAACCCTGTATCTGGCGAATATTACCTGACCGACATCGTCGAACTCGCCAGAGGCGAGGGGAGACGGATTGTGACAGCGAGTCTCGCCCCACGCGAAGGTTTGGGTATCAATAGTATCGAGGACGCCGTTTGCGCACAGTTTCTTCTGTAATTTGTGCTACACTTTCTGTATGCTTATCTCGCTACACGCGATTACCGTATTGCTATCCGTGATACAGCAGTTTGGCCTTGTGCTTGGTGTTGGCGCAGAGACTGTCCTGTTGCTGATGCGCATCTCCGGCGTCACTCGACACGAGTCCGACCCGCGCGAGCGGCGCTTTGTACATGCGATACCGCTCGTGCGCGATACTGGTATCGCGTTGTTACTCATTTCTGCCATCGCAGTCACCGTTACCGAATATCTCGGGCATCATCTGGACGTGATCTTTACGCCAGCGTACCTTGCCGTCTGTGCGCTCACCGTGTTGGTGACCCTCTTTACCATCATCACGCACGGCGACTCTTTTTTTGAAGCTATCTGCGAGGGTATCTCGGGGGCAACCTGGTATGCACTGTTACTGATGCACGCGCTGGCGCCAGCACTTGCCTGGCGGACGATATTCGACGCCTACGGCATATGGGTTTGTGTATGGACAGTGTGTTGGGTGGGTATACTCCTGCTCACCCGCAGGGCGCGTCGAAATCAAGTATCTTCTTTTGCCCGCGCACCCACCCAACCGCCCGTAGCAGTCGTGGCCGCGTCCTTTGGTAATATTGGGTCGTTTGCACTACAGCAAACACAGCGGTGGCCACCAAATGCTCTGTCGCCAATGCCTCCTGGAGCGACGTTTTCCGGCGTCACCCCGATCGTGATCCCCAAAGCAGACGCTGCTTCTGTACAGGCAATCAGCAGTTCGATTACGCCGATGCCGGACCCGCCACCTCCTCCGCCACCACCAGCTATGCAAACCATCGCTGCATCCAACACACAAGAGTCTTTTGGCCTGCGCGCCGTCAACGTGATGCCACAAAACCCGAGCGAGGTGTCGTAATCGTTCACTTCTCCCGATACACAGAACGCCGTTCTCGAGTGGTCAAAGTGCGATATTTCAGTTACTATGCGCGGATGGCACTCGGAATCGGGCTCGTAGGGCTGCCCAACGTAGGGAAGTCGACACTCTTTCAAGCGCTCACTAAAAAGAGCGTCTTGGTGGCAAACTACCCCTTCGCGACCATCGACCCGTCGGTCGGGGTCGTCGCCGTGCCCGATGAGCGACTCGACCATCTCGCAGTGTTTTCCGAATCGGCAAAAAAGGTGCCAGCCGCAGTCGAGTTTGTCGACATCGCAGGGCTCGTCAAAGGGGCGAGCGAGGGCGAGGGGCTCGGCAACCAGTTTCTCTCACACATTCGCGAGGTGGATGCAATCGCGCACATTGTGCGACTGTTTGATAATACCGACATTATACATGTCGACGGCGAAGTGCAGCCATTGCGTGATATCGAGACTATCAATCTCGAGCTAATTCTTGCCGACCTCGAGACGACCGAGAAGCGTCTCGCGTCGCTCGAACGCGAGGTAAAGCGCCTGCCCGACAACAATGCGGGAGGAAATAAAGAGGTTTTGGTAGAATATGCAGCGATCCAAAAAGCAAACGTTCTGTTGAAAGATAGCAAGCTCGCGCAGGCAGCCGACTATACGCCAGAAGAGCGCCTTGCGATTAAAGGGTTGCATCTGCTGACCATGAAGCCGATGCTGTATGTACTCAACCGCGAGGCAGGCGGGCATAACATCGACGAGTCGCGCGATGGACGATGGGAAAAGTTGGAGCACTTTTTTGAGGAGAGCGGCGCGTCGTATGTGTTTGTCGACGCAAATGTCGAGAACGAGCTGCGCGACCTGCATGCAGACGACAAGGCGACCTTTCGCCAGGAGTATGGTGTGCTCGACGACGGCGTAAACGGGCTGATACGCGCAGGGTACGCACTGCTTGGGTTGATGAGCTTCTTTACTACGGGTAAAGATGAGTCGCGCGCGTGGACTATTCCTGTCGGATCGACTGCCCCCGAGGCGGGCGCCACAATTCACACCGATTTTAAGACCAAGTTTATCCGCGCCGAGGTGATCAACTGGCAGCAACTCCTCCAAGCGGGCTCCTACGCCAAAGCGCGCGAGCAAGGGCTGGTACGCACCGAAGGTAAGGGATACATTGTACAGAATGGTGATGTTATGGAGTTTCTGCACTCATAACAACACACAGAATCCGTTTTTGGAAATACAAAAGGCGTGGTATGCTAGTTTGACATTAGCACTAACGCATACCGTATGGAAATTACCAAAACAACGCCAAAGGATTTCTTTTTGTGGGTAGGAGCAGTCGTGACGCTCTATGTTGGCATCGGCAACTACATCGGCTTGCTTTGGGACTATATCAACTACACCTTCCCGAGCAACACGCTTTCCTATAACTCAGGCGATTTGTATCAGGGCAGCATCAGCTGGGAGATGGCAGCGCTCATCGTGCTTACTCCTGTCTGTTTTGGCTTGCTGTGGCTTATCCGTCGCGACATCGCGCGCGACGCGAGCCGCCGCGAGGTGTGGGTGCGGCGTTGGGCGCTCTATCTCACGCTCTTTCTCGCGGGCGCGACAGCGGTCATCGACTTGGTATACGTGCTCTACGCATTCCTCAACGGCAGCGACATCACCGCGCAGTTTTTGCTCAAGGCGTTGGTCGTCCTGCTGATCGCGGCGATTGTCTTTATGCACTTTATCGCCGACCTGTGGAACTACTGGGAGCAATACCCGCGTCGCAATCACTACATCGTCGCAGGCACCGCGGTGCTCGTTTTGGCAACCATCATCGCTGGTTTTTTCATCGTCGGCACACCTTGGCAGGCGCGTGTCTATCGCCAGGACACGCAGCGCGTATCCGACCTGCAAACCTTGCAATACCAAATCACCAACTACTGGCAGCACACGCAGGCACTGCCCACAACGCTCGCCAATGTGCGCGACCCGCTGTCGGGCGTCACCATCCCCGTCGACCCTGCGACTGGCGCACAGTATGTCTACCAAGCAACTGCAGCAACCACATTCAAACTCTGCGCCACCTTTGGCGCCGAGAGCCAGGGAAATCAGTCTAACAATTACGCTGGAGGAGTAATCACGCAACAAGCAGCAACCTCGCCCGCAGAACCTACAGGCCTCGGTGGCTCGGGTGTGAGCGACAACTGGCAACACACAGCAGGGCAGGTGTGCTTTACTCGCACCATCAACCCCAAGCTCTACCCACCCATCACTTCCCAAGCAGTAACGCCAGTTGGGAAGTAGCACCACTACGGAGGTCCGTCCTCCGTATCCAGACCGTAACCCTATGGAAAAATACGATCACAAAAAAATAGAAAAAAAGTGGCAGCAGCGCTGGGAAGACGTGCAGGCGTTTCGTGCAGAAGAAAACTCGTCGAAAGAAAAACTCTACGTACTCGGTATGTTCCCGTATCCATCGGGCGCGGGTATCCACTTGGGACACGCAGAGAATTATGCCGCCACGGACATATACAGCCGCTTCAAGCGCGCCGACCGTCGCAATGCTGTTGGGTACAACGTGTTGCATCCGATGGGGTGGGACGCGTTCGGTTTGCCTGCAGAGAATTATGCAATCAAGACGGGTGTCCCACCACAAAAGACAACCGACGATGCGATACAAACATTCCGCAAACAACTCAAAGAGCTCGGCAATTCCTACGACTGGAGCCGAGAGATTGCAGCAAACTCGCCAGAGTATTACCAGTGGACACAGTGGTTCTTCCTTTTTCTCTACAAAAACGGCTTAGCAGAAAAACGTCTAGCCAAAGTAAATTGGTGCCCCAAGGATCAAACTGTGCTCGCCAACGAACAGACCGTGAGCGAAAGTGGCGAGAAAGGCGTGTGCGTGCGCTGCGGTACAAAAATTATCCAGCGCGATTTGGAGCAATGGTTTTTCAAGATCACCGATTTTTCTGATGCACTGGTCGACGACCTCGACCAAGTCGATTGGCCAGAGTCAACCAAAATCAACCAGCGCAACTGGATTGGTAGAAGCGAAGGCGCCGAAATCGACTTCGCAATCCGCCGAGGTTTAACCTCGGCGGACAATGCCGAGAAAATTACTGTCTTTACTACTCGCCCAGACACACTGTTTGGTGCGACATACATGGTGCTTGCGCCAGAGCACGCTTTGGTTGCAGATTGGATTGCAAAAAGAGCTCTAGAAAATAATGATGAAGTTGCGGCGTATGTGGCATCTGTGGCAAACAAAACCGAGCTTGATCGCCAAACAGACGAGAAAGAAAAAACAGGAGTTGAGTTAAAAGGAATCAAGGCAATCAACCCCGCAAACAAAAAGGAAATACCGATTTTTGTTGCCGATTATGTGCTCGGCGGCTATGGCACTGGCGCCATCATGGCTGTCCCCGCGCACGACGAACGCGACTTTGCGTTTGCAAAGAAGTTTAACTTGCCTATTCGATGCGTGATCAAACCCTTGCTTGCAGCAGATACAGAGGAACAACTTGAACAAAAGAGAGCTAACATATTACAAGGGCTAGAATGCTATACCCAAAACGGCGACTTGATTAACTCCGGCCAGTTTGATGGTCTAGGTTGGATAGACGCAAAACAGAAAATCACCGAGTTTGTGGGTGGAAAGATGACCAAGACGTACAAACTGCGTGATTGGTTGGTGAGCCGTCAGCGCTACTGGGGTGCGCCAATTCCTGTCGTGTACGACCCAGAAGGGAAGCCGCATCCCATTCCTGAAGAGCACTTGCCGTGGCTCTTGCCGACCGATGTCGAGTTTCGCCCGACCGGCACCTCGCCGCTCGGGTTGTCCAAAGAGATGGTCGAGCGCACCGAGCGGATTTTTGGCAAAGGGTGGCGACCAGAGATTGACACGCTCGACACGTTTGTGTGTTCGTCGTGGTACTACTTCCGCTTTGGCGACCCACACAACAGCCGAGAGTTCGCGAGCAAGGAGTCGATTGCAAAGTGGCAGCCAGTCGACCTCTACATGGGCGGCGCAGAACACACCGTGCTGCATCTTATGTATGCGCGGTTCTTTACGAAAGCATTGCAAAAGTTCAGCTATGTCAACTTTACCGAGCCGTTTAAAAAACTGCGACATCAGGGACTAATCTTGGCAGAAGATGGATCAAAAATGTCCAAGTCGAAAGGAAACGTGGTGAACCCAGAGGATATTATCGGTCCTTACGGCGCGGACACACTTCGTCTGCATGTGATGTTTCTGGGGCCGCTTGAGGCGATGAAGCCGTGGAACACCAAGAGCATCATGGGTGTCCGCCGCTTTATCGAGCGGACATGGGCGCTGTCGCAAAATGTGTCTGATACTCCTGTTGCGGCAGAAACCGAGCGAATCGTGCATCAGACGATTAAAAAAGTGGGGGATGATATTGAGACACTCAAACTCAACACTGCTGTCTCGGCGCTCATGATGCTGCTGAATCACTTTGCCGAGTTGCCGAAGGTGCCGCGTGCCGCGTTTAGTGCGTTTATACAGCTACTCGCACCCTTCGCGCCGCATGTTGCCGAGGAGTTGTGGGAGAAGTTGGGCAACAAGGGGTTTATACACGAGACAGCGTGGCCTGCCTTCGACCTGGCGAAGTTGGTGGCGAGTGTGGCAAAGGTGGCGGTGCAAGTCAACGGGAAGGTGCGCGCGGTGCTTGAGTTATCCACAGGAGTGGGGGAGGTAGAGGCGCTCGCGGCGGCGCGTGCCGAGCCCGTGGTGGCAAAATGGCTCGTAGAGGGCAGGGAAACAAAGGCGATGTACGTGCCGGGCAAAATTATCAGCTTCGTGGTTGACCACTAAACCAATCCGTGATACAACGTACATACAACTATATGGCACATAC
Organism: Candidatus Adlerbacteria bacterium; assembly: GCA_903878285.1. Classification (GTDB taxonomy): domain Bacteria; phylum Patescibacteriota; class Minisyncoccia; order Phycocordibacterales; family SBAW01; genus GWA1-54-10. The sequence continues at coordinate 16,143 of CAIRHB010000010.1, forward strand.
AATAGAGAAAACACCCGACAAGACCGGTTTTAAGCCGAAGGCAATTGTGAAGAAGCTCCTCTCCGGCTTGCCAGAGCGCTCGCGCATTGTGCTCGAGGCGCGGTTTGGGCTCAGCGCAGACAACCAACGCGTGACGCTTGAGTCGATTGGCCAGAAGTACGGCATCACCCGCGAGCGCGTCCGCCAGATCGAGAACCATGCGATCGCAACACTTAAAAAGTCGCCTGTCTTCGCCGAGGCGAGCGCCGCGTTTGCCGAGCTGGAGCGCATCATCGACTCGCTTGGCGGCATCGTCTGCGAGGACGACCTGCTCGCGTTTATCACCAAAGATCGCTCGATGCAGAACCATATCTACTTCCTGCTCGTGCTTGGCGACCCGTTTAAATATCGCAAAGAGGACGACGAGATCGAGCGCTGCTGGTACGTCGACCAAGATCTCGCCGCAAAGATCGAGAAGTCGCTCCAGTCGCTCTACCACAGCATCTCTGACGAGGATTTGATCCCCGAAGGTGAGATGATCAGCCGCTTCCTCAAAGAGCTCGAGACGATTAACGACAAGCACCGCAACGACGAGGTGCTCAAGCGCTGGCTGTCCATTTCTAAAAACATCGGCAAGAACCCGCTCGGCGAGTGGGGTCATGCTGCGTCGCCAAACGTTAAGACCAAAGGCGTGCGTGACTACGCCTACCTTGCGGTCAAAAAGCACGGCAGCCCGCTGCACTTCCGCGAGGTCGCGAAGCTGATCGAGAAGACCTTTAACCGCGCGGCGCATGTGGCGACGACCCACAACGAGCTCATCAAAGACGACCGCTTCGTGCTCGTCGGTCGTGGCATGTACGCGCTCAAGGAGTGGGGCTACACCTCGGGCGTCGTGCGCGACGTGATCCGCGAGATGCTCCGCCGCGACGGCGCACTCACCAAGGAGGAGATCATCGACCGCGTACTCAAAGAGCGCCACGTCAAGCCCGGCACGATTGTCGTCAACCTCCAAAATCAAAAATACTTTAAGCGCAGTAAAGAAGGGAAGTTCTCGGTCGTGCGATAAAAACAGACAGATAAAAAAGCAGCCACTAGTGCCCGCCGCCAGCGGCTGCTTTTGATTTAAAGAAGATAATCCAGACAACAAGGAAGATGACGAATATGATGCTCACTGTCATGTTGGCAGTGTCGTAGCCAAAGATGGTTGCCACAAAGCGCAAGATTTCCCACAGGAGAAATGCTGCGGTGATTTGGAATGCGCCGTTGACCGCGTGTATCTGTGCGTGCTCCTGATGCTCGACATGCCCATCGTGCATAATAATGTGCCCCGAACCAGAGAGGAAGCCGCTGAGAAAGGTGGTAAACCCGTAGGCCGCCAGCACACAGAGGCAGCCACCAAGGTAGAGCAGCGGATTGTCGATGAACGCCTGCGAGGCGGTGTGTACCCAGTTGGCAAAGTCGTTGAGTGTTTGCATGGTGACAAGTGGTAGATACAACAAACTATACGGTATACTATACCATGTATGTTTCTGCACACAGAAGCGGCGAAAACATCAGGGTGGCTCGGTGGCTGGGGTTTAGAGCCGATTGTTATATCGAGCGCCTATTTAGCGTTGCTCGCTGTGTTTGTCGGCTTCTATGACCCGTCGGCGATGTACAACTTTCTCTTTACGATTGTGGTCACGTCGCCATTTTGGCTGCCGTTTTTCATGCTCACCATCTTTTGGGTTGGGTGGATGCACTATGTGCGCTTTATGTTCTACTTCTCGTATAAAAACGTTCTCTTGGAGGTGCAGCTGCCGCCCGAGGTAGAAAAATCGCCGCTCGCGATGGAGCTCTTTCTCACCATGTTTAGCAACAATGGTGGCGAGACCACTGTCTTTAATCGTGTATGGGAAGGGAAGTATCGTGCTATTTGGTCGCTCGAGATCGCAAGCAACGAGGGGCGTATTGGTTTCTACATTCGCACGCGAGATGCGTTTCGTAATCTGATTGAGGCTCGCCTCTATGGGCAGTTTCCTGAAGCAAAAATATTTGAGGTGGACGACTACGTCAACAAGGTGCCACTTGATTTGAAAGGCTATGCACTGTGGGGTAACGAGTACGCGAAAGGGAAGCCGCAGGCACTGCCGATTCGCACGTATGTCGACTTTGGTATGGATAAGGATCCAAAAGAAGAGTACAAGACCGATCCGCTCGCGCACATCCTAGAACTCATCGGACAAATTGGCAAAGACGAATACTTCTGGATTCAGATTATTTTCAAGGCACGCAAATATGACGAGTGGTATGGATTGTATCAGCATCACACAGATGCTACGAAAAAGAACGATAGCTATGCCGGCAAAGCCAAGGAGGAGATAAAGAAGATTATGGCGGGGGCTGCTGCACGCGCTAAAGAAGTGATTACCGAGAACGATATCACCGAGGGGAAGACGTCGCTTTTGACCGACGGCGAAAAGCGTCGCATCGACGCCATCGAGCGCGCCATGAGTAAACCACTATTCGAGTGTGGTATCCGGACGCTCTACATAGCCAAGGAGGAGAAATTTAGTGGCATCAACATTGGTCAAGCTATAAACCTTTTTGCGCCATATAAAGGCAGTAACGACTACAACTCCATTAGCGTTGCGCGCGGGATGGCGTTTTTTGATTATGCGTGGCAAGATTTTAAGAATTTTCGCAGAAACAAAATCATCAAACAGCTATTCTTTAACTATCGGCATCGGGCATACTTCTATGTGCCGTACGACCAAGTGCCGGTGTTTTTAAACACCGAAGAGCTCGCGTCGTTGTGGCACTTTCCAGGCTCAAGCATCAAGACGCCGGGGTTGTCGCGCGTGCCGTCGCGCCGCGCCGAGGCGCCCGTCAACCTGCCGACGGGGCAGTAATACTCGGCACCAACACATCTCGCATATTCTATGGATTCTTCACAACCTACCGACGCACAGTGGTACAAAGAGCAATGGCAACGCTACAACCGCCTGCTGCCGACCGCGTTCCTGTTCGGCGTACTACTGTACCTTATCTACTTCATCACGCTTGCGGCACCGCTCGACTTCCCAACGGCAACCTATCTTAAAATCGCGCCTAATGAAACACCCGCGCAGGTGGCGCAGGATCTCGCGGCACGACATATTATTCAATCGCCGCAGATCTTCACCCACGTATTGCAAGCGTATAAAAAGCGAGGAGAGGTTGCCGCTGGTGAATATTTTTTCCCCGGCCCCGAGACAGTGATTACGGTTGCAAAGCGTATCGCGCGCGGCGACTTTGAACTCACACCGATTAAAGTGACGATCCCCGAAGGGGCAAACTCGCGCGAGATAGGGGAACTCTTGGCACAAAAATTGCCCGACTTCGATGAGACAACGTTCGACCATGACGCACAGCAAAAGGAAGGGCACCTCTTCCCCGACACCTACTTCTTCCTCCCTGGGCAAGACCCCGACACCGTGATCACCATGCTCACCAACAACTTCACCAATCATATACAAGAAACACAGGTCGCGCAGGCAATCGCCACCTTTGGCAAACCACTCGCCGATGTTATTACAATGGCGTCACTGCTCGAAAAAGAAGCGCCAAAGACCGCGGATAGAAAAATGATTGCAGGTATTTTGTGGAAGCGCATTTCGATCGGCATGCCACTGCAAGTTGATGCTGTGTTCCCGTACATTATCGGCGTCAATTCGCTTCAACTGACGCGCACCGATCTCAGGACGCCGTCACCGTACAACACTTACATCCACAAAGGTCTGCCCGTGGGACCGATTACCAACCCCGGGCTCGACGCGATCCTCGCTGCGGTCGAGCCGACTAAAAACCCGTACCTCTACTACCTGTCTGACATGCACGGGAATATGCATTATAGTAAGACGTATGCACAGCAGCTCGCGAATCAGCGCACCTATCTCCCCTAAAAAAGAAAAAGGTGTCAGGTACCTTTTTTCTATGCAAAAAAGAGTGTTTGTGGGGCTCTCGGGAGGAGTCGACTCTGCCGTGTCGGCAGCACTGCTCCAAAAGGCAGGATATGCGGTGACGGGCGTCTTTATCCGTATCGCTCTGCCAGGCTACCCCTGTACTGCAGGCGCGGATAAAATCGAGGCAATGCGCGTCGCGGCGCACCTGCGTATTCCGTTTGTCGAAATCGACCTTTCGAAGGAGTACGAACGGGCGGTGTTCCAGACAAGCGTGCGCGAATTTGCTGCGGGGAGAACACCCAATCCTGATACGCTCTGCAATAAAGAGATCAAGTTTGGCATTTTTTTTAACTGGGCGATGAAACACGGTGCAGACTTGGTTGCCACGGGACATTACGCACAGATCAAGCGCAAGAAAAAAGATGGATCTGTTGAGCTTTTTGCTGGCAAAGATAGCGAAAAAGATCAAAGCTACTTTTTGTGGATGGTGCCCGAGGAGGCGCTGCGACACACACTCTTTCCTGTCGGCGGATTGCACAAAACGCAGGTGCGCGCGCTGGCAAAGAAGTTCAAGCTCCCAAACGCCGAGCGCAAAGACAGCCAGGGGCTGTGTTTTCTTGGCGATATCTCGATTGGCGACATGCTCCACCGCGAGCTGACACTCGCACCGGGCAACGTGCTGTCGGAGAGTGGGGAAGTGATCGGCACGCACGACGGCACAGCGCTGTACACGCTCGGGCAGCGGCATGGGTTTACTATCGCGTCCGCGTCAACGAAAGCCTCTCAACAAGAGTTGCTGCCCTATTTTGTGATTGCAAAAGATATTACACACAACACCATTACCGTCTCAACGAATCGCTTCCCAACAGGAAAGACCGAAACGCGCCTTACATTGCGCGATGTGCAGTGGATTGGACATGTCGCGCTGGGGAAGTATCACGCGCGGTTTCGCTATCGACAAGAGTTAATCCCCGCAACTAGGACATCGGATGTCCTAGTTATTCTCGATGCGCCGCACTATATTCCAGAAGGGCAATCGTTGGTGTTATACGACGGCAAGCGTTGTATCGGTGGTGGCATCGTCGTATACTGTGAGCATGAGTAGACATCGAAGCCATCATGCACTTGCTACTCTCTTAGCACTTCTCTTACTTGGTTTTTTTATCCTTTGGGTACTCAACGAATTTTCGATATGAGCATTCTCGTTGCAAAAGCGGATGGCACTACAGAGCCGTTCGATCCATCAAAACTGCGTACATCACTGCGACGCTCGGGCGCTGACGAGGATGTGGCTGAAGAGATTTCGCAAGAGATAGAAAAAGAGCTGTACAGTGGCATTACCACCAGTGAGATCTATCGTCGTGCTTTTCTCCATCTGCGCGAGCACCGACACAGCGCCGCCGCACGCTACTCGCTCAAGCGTGCAATACTCGACTTCGGCCCATCAGGATTCCCGTTCGAGACATATCTCGCCGAACTCTTTCGCACCCAAGGCTACACCGCGAGCATCGACCAGATCATCCAAGGCGGCTGCGTCGAGCACGAGGTTGATGTGGTGCTCCGAAAGGGTAATGAGACAACATACCTCGAAGCAAAGTTCCACAACACAGCAGGATTTAAGACTGATCTCAAGACGACACTATACGTCAAGGCACGCATCGACGACATCCGCGCTGCGCATCCCGACAAAAATGTGAAAGGACTACTGGTTACCAACACTAAGTTTACCAGCGTGGCGGAGCAGTATGCGGTGTGCGAGGGACTGCCGCTGCTTGGATGGGAACACCCACGAGAGCACAACCTGCACGACCAGATCGAGACAGTAAACCTATACCCCGTCACGGCACTTACCACACTCAGCAAACGCGAGAAAATAGCGCTACTAAGCGAGAAAAAGGTGCTCTGCGCTACGCTATTGCACGACTCGGAGCTATTGCTACATCTAGGTATACGCGGCAAACGCGTGGATGCGGTGCTCGCAGAAGTTGGGGCATTGTGCCTCCCCAAGAAGGCGCTATAATATGGCTATGGGCATTTTATAAGTTAGATAGAACACGCGTATGCAAACGAACAGCAATCAGGGACAAGGGAGCAATCAGAACAGCGGCAATCAGCAAAATGGACAACCGAAGCCAACGCTGTCATGGTCGCAGCCGGTAACCACCAACACGAACGGTGGTAACAAGCAGCCACAGCCACAGAATACTCAGCCACGCACGTCGCTACCGACTACACCAGCCACAGCGACAAGCAGCAACACACCGTGGATTATTGCGGGTGTCGTTATTGTCATCGCACTCATTGTCTGGGGCTTTAACTCGGGGCGCAAAGGGAGCGACGAGGCAGCAGGAACTGCGACTACTACCGACTCTACCGAACTAACCGATACTTCGAGCACAACACCAACAGGAACCACTGCTGGTATATCGACTACAACAACCGCACAGGGCAGCAGCACAGGAACTCCAGTAACCGCAAGCGCTATCACCGGGCTTACTATCTCCTCGCCACAGGACTCCGGACTCCAGGTTGCTGTGGCAGATGTTGAGGTCACCAGCCCGACCTGGGTAGTTGTCTACGAGGACACCAACAATGTCCCAGGCAACGTACTCGGCGCAGGGCTCTTTACCTCCGACCGCAAGAGCGGCGTTGTCGAGCTCCTTCGTGGCACACTCCCGGGGCAGACCTATTTCATCGGGGAATCGCGTGACGACGGCGACCACATGTACTCGATGACCAACGACCCTGCGACCCGCGACGCGAGCGGCAATCCCGAGCTGACCACCTTCCAGACAAAATAATCTTCATGCTACCCGCCAATCATGGATAACCTCTTACATATCATATCGCCGTTCGGAGCAGCAGAACTCAACTTCGTGTGGCGACTGCTCATCGCGGTCATACTGGGGTCATTGATGGGGCTGGAGCGCTCGATTGCAGGCAAGCACGCCGGCATGCGCACCTACGCACTCGTCGCGCTCGGCTCGTGCCTCTTCTGCCTTGTGAGCGTGCTCGCAGGGTTCGAGCTTACCAGCTTCGCTGCAGTGAACCCGCTCCAGATCGCCGCATCGGTCGTGATTGGCATCGGCTTTATCGGCAGCGGCTTGGCAGTGATGCACGGCGAGAATCCGATCGAGCTCACCACCGCCTCGGGCATTTGGGTCGCTGCGGGCGTCGGGATGGCCTGCGGCTTTGGCTTCTACATTATAGCCGCAACAGCTATGGTTCTGACCACCATTGTCTTTTCGTTGCTTGGCAAAGTCGAACACAATATCCGCACCAGCTGGGGCGTCAAGGCATAATAGGGTACAATAGGTACTCATGAGCTCCTACTATAAACCACATCGCAACCCAGGCTGGAACTATGGCGGGCGCAATTGGCGTCTCTCGCGCAGCAAGATTGCGCTCTTTGTCGAGTGCGCACGCTGCTTCTATATCGACAACAAGCTCGGCACTGCGCGCCCGCCAGGGTTCCCCTTCAACCTCAACTCAGCGGTCGACGCGCTGCTCAAAAAAGAGTTCGATATCCATCGCGCCGCCGCCTCGATGCACCCCATCATGCAGCAGTATGGCGTCGACGCGGTGCCGTACCAGCATGCCGAGATGGACACTTGGCGCGAGAACTTTAAAGGCATCGAGTTTCGCCATCTGCCAACCGGTTTTACCATCGCGGGCGCGGTCGACGACGTGTGGGTCAACCCGCAAGGCGAGCTGATTGTCGTCGACTACAAATCGACCAGCAAAGATGAAAAAATCGACGCGCTCGACGCCGACTGGCACGATGGCTACAAGCGGCAGATGGAGACATACCAGTGGCTGCTGCGCCAGCGCGGGTTTAGGGTCTCCAACACGGGCTACTTTGTCTATGCCAACGCGAGCAAAGACCGCCCCGCCTTCGACGGCAAGCTCGAGTTTGATCTCACGCTGATCCCGCATGTGGGCGACACCAGTTGGATCGAGCCAACCATCGCCAAGCTCAAACTCTGCCTCGACAGCAACGCACTCCCCGCCGCCGCACCCGACTGCGACTACTGCACCTATCGCCAAGCGGTCGAGGATGATCTGCGCGAACATGACGTAAAACACGGAGGACGGACATCCGTATCAGAAGCACCAAAATATGCAACCGCAAAAACCAGCAAGAAAAGCAGCAGCGAACCTACGGGGTAGCTGTTCTAACGACAACAACTACGGAGGACGGACCTCCGTATCGCACTTTGCTGCGCGAGTGCGCGCAGTTGTGTCGCAGATCCAAAAAGGCGAGACAATGACCTACAAACAGGTCGCGGCAGCGGCAGGGAGCCCAAACGCTGCGCGAGCGGTCGGCACCGTGATGTCCAAAAACTTTGACCCCTCTATCCCGTGCCACCGCGTTGTCCGCTCCGACGGCACACTGGGTGGGTACAACCGTGGCGGCAGCAACAAGAAAAGCGAGCTGCTTGTACAGGAGAAAATAAACTCGTACAGTATCTGAGACAGTATGAAACTATATGCTATCCGGGGTGGAAATAAGGAGGATCTGGAACAAAAACGCTATACCATCGGCGTTGGGATTAGTCTGGGCAACAAGTGGTTTAGTATCGAGAACATTGTCGAGCTGGTTGCATGGTCGCTTCAATACTCGAAAGACAAGGTGATTGTGTATGTTGCCGACTCTATACACGCTATCAATCTAGCGGCAAGAAACGGTATCCCGTACGCAAAAGCACTTGCAAAAGCAAACAAGCAGGGTGACGAGATACTCGCAACTATTCGCGAAGCAGTAGAAAGACGGTTCTCGCCAGAAGAAGTGGTGCGCATTATGTATGTAACATGGGATGAGATTGCAGATGAGAAATACAGAGAAAAAGTGGCATTTTTGAAATCGCTCTACAGTACCGACGCAGATTTCCAGAACAGTATTACCGCGATCGTGAGAAACTTTACCCAAAAAGAAGACAGGGTGTTTTCAGAAGAAAAAATACTGCGCCTTGGCGAATATATTCTCGAAGAGTTGCCGGAAGTGCTTTGCCGCGTCCTAATGCGTGGGATTGTGTGTGACGCCTATACGTATCCAACCGATGGAGAACTGACTATGTTGGTGGAACAAATACAAAAAGGGGATAAATTTCCTATCATCAAAGAGAAATTATTGGATACCGAACCAAAAGTATTTTTAGAAGTTCGATAACATGCATTACTAGCATGACTTATAAGATAGATGGATGTTACCGCAGTCAGACTACCGTATAAAATCTACTCGCCCGACATTTCTGAAAACACGATGCCTTGTTTGATGAGGAGGAGTGCGGCTGCAACTTCTTCGACGACCTTGTCGCCAAGCTCGGCGAGGGTTGCCCAGCGCAAGTCGCCGCATTTCTCTGGCTCCATATTTGTCGGCTCGCCCTGCCACTTAGTGGCGGTGAAAAAGTAATTGACGTAGACATCTTTTCGATACATTGCATGCAAAAATATCAAATCACTCGACGCGATAGTGACTCCAATTTCCTCTTTTGCCTCGCGAATCATCGCCTCGGTTGGGAGCTCGCCTGGGTCGACGTGCCCCGCAGGCAAACTGTAGAAACCCTCGCGGTAATCGGTATTCTTTCGCTGTGCAAAGAGGTACTTCCCATCTTTCTCCAACACCAAATATACTGCCACCCGCACGCGAAGCCGCTCGGTTGTTGTCATACCCTCAAAGATACCACGCGCGCTGGTAGTTTTGTATACTACAGATGCGCGGCGTAACTACATAGGGTTACCCTATGTTATCCGCCACACCAAATATGAATGCCAAAGACGTAAAAATGGAAGAGTCGTGGAAGCGGCGGCTGGCGGGGGAGTTTGAGAAGCCGTACTTTGCCGAGCTGTCGGCGTTTGTGCGCCGCGAGTATCAAGGCGAGGTGGTGTATCCGCCGCCCAAATATATCTTCCGCGCGTTTGACCTCTGCCCGTTCGACCAGGTGCAAGTCGTTATACTCGGGCAGGATCCGTATCATGGGCCAAAGCAGGCAAATGGCTTGTGTTTTGCTGTTGACGAAGAGACAAAACTCCCGCCCTCGCTGCAAAATATTTTTAAAGAGATTGCGAACGAGTACCCGACAACGGCGTCGGGAGGTGAAACCTCCCAACAAACGAAAGAGGAGCGCGAGGCGCGTGCCCTGCGTAGCTTTAGTGAAGTAGGGGTGCAAGGCGTATTGCTTTTAAACGCGACGCTCACGGTGCGTGCACATATGGCGGGATCACATCAGGGGAAGGGCTGGGAGGAGTTTACTGACGCAGCAGTCGCGGCACTGTCGCAGGAGCGCGAGAACTTGGTCTTTATGCTGTGGGGCAACTACGCCAAAGCCAAAGGCGCACATATCGACCGCACGAAGCATCTCGTGCTCGAAGCGGCACATCCGTCACCATTTTCTGCCTACAACGGATTCTTCGGCTGCGGACATTTCAAAAAAGCGAACGAGTATTTGGTCGCGCATGGCAAAAAACCAATACAGTGGCTGTAAAATACCGCCTAGGTTTAACCTAGGCGAACACTCGCTTTTTATATACGAACTTCTTCGGTATACTGCCCAGATGAAACTCAAGACCACGTGGGATTTGTCGAAGTTGTATTATCCGTCGATCGGGGACAAAAAACTGATGCAAGATGTTGACGCAGGAGACGCAGCGGTCGACGCGTTTGTCGAGACGTATAGCAAAAACAAAAAATGGCTGAGCGACCCGAAGGAGCTCAAGAAGGCACTTGCCGAGTACGAAGGGTTGATTAAAAAAGTGTCGCCATCGCCGCTGTACTACACCATGTACCGCAAGGAGCTCGACGCGACCGACAAAAAGGCCGAGGCGCTGCAGAACCTGCTCGACGAGCGCTACACCAAGCGCGGCAACAAGCTGCTCTTTTTTGATTTGGAGTTGGCGAAAGTATCTGCCGCGACGCAAAAGAAGTTTCTTGCTGCGAAAGAGCTGAAAGATCTACACTACTGGCTCGAAAAGTTGTTCGAACACGCGCGACACAACCTTTCGGAGAGCGAGGAGCGGCTGTTGTCGCTCTTGGGCGACGTCTCGTCTGGCCGCTGGGTGCAGGCAGTCGACAACATTCTTAACACACGAACGGTCACATGGGGCGGTAAACAGATCCCGCTCAACGAGGCGCAAGAAACGCTCAAAACCTTGCCGATGAAGCAGCGCCGCGCACTACACCTTGTTGTTATCGCGGCATACAAGTCGGTCGCTGATATGGCAGAGAGCGAGCTCAACGCGATTGTCACGAAAAAGAAGATCACCGACGAGCTGCGCGGCTATGCGGAGGCATACGACGCGACGATTATGGGCTACGAAAACAATCGCGAAAGCGTCTTGGCGCTGGTCGAAGCAGTAACCAAGCGGTTTGATATCTCTAAGAAGTTCTATCGCGTCAAAGCAAAGATGCTCAAGGAGAAAAAGCTGACCTACGCCGACCGCGCAGCGCCAGTGGGTAAGATCGCCAAGAAAATCCCCTTCGACGAAGCGGCGAAGATCGTCGGCGAGACATTTGGCAAGCTGCATCCGCGCTACAGAGAAATATTTGAACAACTACTCCGCAATGGGCAGGTTGATGTGTATCCAAAAAAAGGCAAAAGCGGTGGCGCATACTGCTCGGGCTCGGTCGACCAGCCGACGCTCGTCTTGCTCAACCATGTCGACGACGCGCACTCGCTGCTCACCCTCGCACACGAGATGGGGCACGCGGTGCACACCGAGCGCAGCAAGCAGCAGCGCCCGTTCTATGAGGGATACTCGATAGTCACTGCCGAGACGGCGAGCACTTTTTTTGAACGCGCAGCGTTCGAGTCGCTCGTCGCGCTCTTGCCCGAGAAGGAGCGGCTGATCGCGCTGCATGACCGCGCACAGGACGACATCTCGACCGTCTTCCGCCAGATCGCGTGCTTTAACTTCGAGAAAGAGATGCACGCGCAGATTCGCGAGCAGGGGCTCTTGCCTAAGGATGCGCTCGCGGCGCTGATGAACAAACACATGGCGAGTTACCTGGGCGACGCGGTCGCACTCGCGCCCGACGACGGCTACTTTTTTGTCGCGTGGGGGCATATTCGCCGATTCTTCTACGTCTACTCCTACGCCTACGGGCAACTCGTCTCGCGCGCACTGTGGGGGCGGGTCAAAACCGACCCCACGTTTATGGAGGTGGTCGACAAACACTTTCTCTCCGCGGGCGGCAGCGCTTCGCCAGAATCAATCTTCGCCGCCTGCGGCCTCGACCTCTCCACCCCAGCCGTCTTCCTCGAAGGGCTCAAAGGTATCGAGCAGGACGTCCTCGCCCTCGAAAAAGCGGTTGCGAAGGGGAAGTAGCCAAACCACGCGGTTTGACGTATATACAAATAGTATGCTACTGTATTTCCAGCGCACGCTCCTGTGCGAACGGAGGATACGATGGCCGTTTTTCATTTCATAGCAGAGGCAAATGCAGACGGAATAGGTTCGTACAGATCTGGCGTAATGCGATCTACTTTAAATGCTGAGGCGCTCCAAACAGAGCTGCTTCAGAAACTCATAGATCGTGAAGGTCCTAAAGCTAAAGTAAAAGTTACAGTTAGACAACTAACTCAAGACGAGATTGAAATACTCGCATGTCGTAATTGACCCGTCCACACCGAAGGAAAGCACCCGTGCTATCCTCGGTGCGGGCGGCTTTTCTTTTTGACGGGGAGGCGGTACTCTATTTAGTATGACACTCGACGAGATACGGTCACGGTATTTGGCGTTTATGGAGGCGCGGGGGCACACGGTGATCCCATCCTCGCGGCTCGTGCCCGAGAACGACCCGACGACCCTCTTTACCGGCTCGGGGATGCAGCAGCTAATGCCGTACCTGCTCGGCAAGAGCCACCCCGAGGGCAGCCGACTCACCGACTCGCAAAAATGTTTTCGCTCGGGCGATATCGAGGAGGTCGGCGACAATCGACACACCACCTTTTTTGAAATGCTGGGCAACTGGTCCTTGGGCGACTACTTTAAACACGAACAGCTGCCGTGGTTTTTTGAGTTTTTGACGAATGGCGATGATGCGCCCGAGAGTAGCCGCGGTATTGGTCTTGATCCACACAAACTGTATGTGACTGTCTTTATTGGCGACACAACCAACAACATCCCAAAAGACACCGAGTCGGTAGAGCTTTGGAAAGCAAATTTTGCCAAAAAGGGAATTGACGCGAGAGTAAAAGAAATTGGTAGCGAAGAAAACGGTTACAAGGTCGGCATGCACACAGAAAGCGGCGAAGAAGCACGTATTTTTTACTACGACGCAAAAAAGAATTGGTGGAGCCGCGCTGGCACGCCTGACAAGATGCCCGCGGGCGAGCCGGGCGGCCCCGACTCCGAAGTTTTTTATCGCTTTGACGACTCGGAGCACACATCAGAAGAAAAACAGAAGTGGGGCGAGCACTGCCACCCCAACTGCGATTGCGGTCGCTTTCTTGAGATCGGCAACTCGGTGTTTATGCAGTATCTCAAAAACGCTGATGGAACCTTTTCGCTTCTTCCCAAACAAAACGTCGACTTTGGCGGTGGGTTGGAGCGACTTGCGGCAGTGTCTACAAACACTTCGGACGTATTTCTGATAAATGCGTTCGACGAAGCACGTCAAGCAATCGAGAGTGCAACGCAACAAATATACAGCGACCACAAGCGCGAGTTTCGTGTCATTCTTGACCACATTCGTGCGGCAGTATTTCTTATTGGAGATGGTATTCTGCCAGACAAAACTGATCGGGGTTACTTCGTCCGACGACTCATTCGCCGAGCTGTTAGATACTCTGACAAACTTGGAATCACCAAGGGATATGAGCTAGTTATGTCAAAAGATGGAGGCACGTTAGATTTGAAAAAGAGCGTACTAGCCACTGCTGCAGATGCATTTATTACGCATTACGCTCGTGTATATCCCGACCTAGAGGAACAACGCGTTGCAATACGCGTTGCAATTGCCACTGAAGAGAAACATTTTCGAGATACCCTTTCACGCGGTGTAAAAGAGCTCGCGCGGTTTGCGAGCGACGGTTCGATTTCTGCACACGACGCGTTCCAGCTTGTGACGACCTACGGATTCCCGCTCGAGTTGGTGATTGAGGAGGCTGGGGAGCGGGGGATCAAGCAGATTGATATGGAAGGGTTTAAGGAGCTCTTGAAGGCACATCAAGAACTGTCGCGCGCAGGCTCGGAGCAGAAGTTTAAAGGCGGCTTGGCGGACGCATCCGAGGCTACGACGCGGCTGCATACGGCACATCACTTGTTATTGAAGGCATTGCAGACGGTGCTGGGCAAGCATGTCAAACAGCGCGGCTCGAATATTACGCAGGAGCGCTTGCGCATCGACTTTAGCCATGGCGAGAAGGTAACCAAGGAGCAGCTCGCCGAGGTGGAGCAGCTGGTCAACGAGGCGATCGCTACCGACTTTCCTGTCATCCACAGCGAGTTGCCCAAGGAGGTCGCCGAAGGGCTTGGCGCCGAGCACGAGTTTGGCGCCAAGTATCCCGACCGCGTGTCGGTCTACTCGGTCGGCCCCAAAGACGCTACCAAGGACAGTCCTCGGTATGAGCAGGCGTTCTCGATGGAGTTCTGTGATGGCCCGCATGTTGAGCACACGGGCGAACTCGCCGATGGCAACAAACATTTTGTGATTTTGAAAGAAGAAGCGGTCTCCGCCGGCATCCGCCGCATCAAAGCAGTGTTGCAGTAACTACGGAGGTCCGTCCTCCGTATGGGAGTTGGTTGCGCATTTTTGATGCTATACTTTTCCTATGTCTGCATGGTTTGGTGGGAAGAAAAAAGTGGAGGAGACGGTACTCGTACTCGATATTGAGTCGGGGAGCGTTGGCAGTGCGCTCGCGCGCATCTCGACCAAGCACGCGCCGAAGCTGTTTGCCGACAATCGCGTCGCACTGCCAGTACCTGCAACGCTCGACGCACACAAGCTCCTGCGCGCGACCGAGAAGGCTACACAGGAAGCACTGCTGCATACCGCAACGATTGCTGGGAGACTGCGCACATCGGCGTTATACACAGGCAACGCATCGCAAAAAGCATCACATACGATAAAAAATATTGCCAAAGCGGGCACCGTCGACCGCGCGGAGGTTTTTCTCTCGCCACCATGGTCGGACTTCACTCCCGCCAAACGCGGCAACGCGTGGACGCACGAGCCGCTGCTGCTGGCGCAGACTCGAAAAGCTATCGAGCAAGTGTTTGGTGCCATACTTATCACCTTTCACCCACTCGGGAGCATGGTCGCGCAGACCACCTATCGACTATTTGAGCAGCCAGACGAGACACTCTTCGCAACACTCGGCGGAGAGGTACTGGAGCTCGTGCTGTCGCAAGAAGGGAGGCTCCGTGGACGCTCGACACTACCGGTCGGCACCAATACCCTTGTCCGAACATTACAGACGCATGGTGGAATATCGCTCCCCGAGGCACGCTCGGCACTGCACCTTGCCCGATTTTCAACCATGAGCGACACACTGGGCAACCACTCGCCGTACGCACAACCACTCGCAGCGGTGCAGCAGCTGCTCCTGTCGCATATCAATACGGTTTCTGACGAGTTGTTGCGGTTTAGCCAAGCGGGGACGATCATCGTCGTGGCGCCCGAGCCGGTTGGCGAACTGCTTGCGCGAGGGTTTGCCTCGGAGCCTGCACTGCTCGACATCTTCCCACACAGGGCACAGGTGCGTGCACTACACACACACCACCTGACGCCCCACCTTGCCGCGCACGCACCAAACCCCGACCTGCTGCTAATCCTCGAGGCGCTCGCTGTGGAAAAGTGCATTACTCAGCTAGCTGTGCCATCACGATAGGGTATACTCAGACTATATGCAGGACATGATACCGCCGCGCCGCCCGTCGATTAGAAGCATCCCGGTCGCGCCTGGGCACCGACACCTCCCGTCAGAACAGGGTGGCGCCTCCTCGCACCATCGCTCACGACGACAGTTTTGGCTCCTTGGCGCAGGAGTACTAGTTACTGGCGCCGTCGTTGGGTTAGTACTCTCGACCTTGTTTGAGCGAGCGACCATCACGGTGTATCTCAAGACGCAAGATATCGCGCTGCCGCCGACTATCCTTGCTGCACCAAACGCACCCGAGGGCATGCTGTCATACCAAACAGTGACCATCACCGAGACTGCCTCGACCTCGGCACAGACGACCGGCACACAGCAGGTATCCAAATACGCCACAGGCGCGATTACCATTTACAACTCCTACAGCACCGCGAGCCAAAAACTCACCGCGAATACCCGCTTTCAAGCATCAGACGGCAAGATATACCGCATTCACACTGCACTGACCGTGCCTGGCGAGTCTGCAGGGTCGTACGGCACCTACACACCCGGCTCGGTGACTACGATTATCTACGCAGACGCCCCCGGTGTCGGCTATAACCGCGCAACAACAACCTCGTTCACTATCCCTGGGTTTAAATCCGACCCGCGCTATAGCAAGTTTACTGCGCAGTCACAGGGTGCCATAATCGGCGGGTTTGTCGGCAGTGTCCCTGCGGTCACCTCGACAGATGAGAAAACTGCCGAAGGCGTGCTCAAGCAGCAGCTGCAAGCGTCTTTGCAGAGCGCGGCACAGAAAGCAACCCCAAGCGGATTCATCGCCGCGCAAGGACAAGGGGGTATTACCTATGCTGACATCGTTGAAACACCCGCATCTGCCACCAATGTTACTTTGTCACAAAGCGCGAGCGAGCTGGTTGTGCTTGTCCGTGCATCCGACCTAGCAACACTACTCGCCACCCAGGCGATTCCCATCTACAAAAACGAGCCGATTGCGTTTGCCGACCCAAGCAAGGTGGCTCTTACCTTGCCCACAGACGGTACCACGACAGGGCAGCTGACACTCGGTATGTCCGGCACCACGACGTTGGTGTGGCAGTTTGATCCCAATGCGGTCAAGAAGGCGGTCGCTGGCAAGCAGCGGTCGACCTTTGAACAGAGTATCGACACCTTCCAGCCGGCAATCGCCAAGGCAACAGCGGCCATCAGTCCGTTTTGGAAGCAGACGTTCCCGACCGATCCTGCCAAGATTACAGTACAAGTCGCCCAATAACACCCTCTATGCACACGAAAAGATTGACGAATATTGGCGCTTCTGATACGATAGCAGACGTCGCCTACTGATGGTTGAGAATGAAAAACAAGAAGTACCGGGCACCGTCGAAGAGGCATTGCCCAACACACTGTTTCGCATATCTCTCTCTTCGGGAGAGGTGATACTTGCGTACCTAGCGGGCAAGATGCGGCTACACCGGATCAAAGTGCTCGTCGGGGACAAAGTGCTGGTACTGCTCGACCCATACGGTGGCAAGGGGCGGATCACAAGACGACTGTAGGACACACTGTTTTCTATGAAGATTAAAGCATCAATCAAACCACGCTGTGCTTCCTGTAAAATGCTCCGCCGCAAGGGGCATGTGTATGTTATCTGTGTCAACCCGCGCCATAAACAACGCCAAGGTTAATTTTTATATTGTATGCGTATCTCTGGTATCACCATTCCAAACAAACGAGTCCCGTACGCACTCACTGCGCTGTATGGTATCGGTTTGCCGCTCGCACATAAAATCTGCACTCAAGCAAAGATAGATGAGGCAAAAAAGGCCGACACCCTTACTGCCGAAGAGGAGAACGAGATCCGCCGCGTTATCGAGCAAATCAAAATCGAGGGAGACCTCAAGCGTGAGGTGTCTGGAAACGTCAAGCGCCTTAAGGATATCGGCTCGTACCGCGGCTCACGCCACAGCAAGCACATGCCAGTTCGCGGGCAGCGCACCAAGACCAACTCACGCACCGTCCGAGGCAATGTGCGCAAGACCATGACGTCCGGTCGCCGAAAGGTTGAAAAGACGTAAAAAGTATAGTATAACCACTGACATCACCTATGGGTAAGAAACGAATAGTCAAAAAAGGAGGGGACACAGCGGGTAGCCGCGGGGCGTCTTCTCGTGTGAGCAAGCGTAAGCTGGATGCGGGTATTTTGTATGTCGAAGCAACGTACAACAACACCAAGGTACAGCTCGCGGATATAAAGGGTAACGTGGTGGCATGGTCATCCAGTGGATCACTCGGATTTTCAGGCGCAAAGAAGGGCACGCCGTTTGCCGCAGCAAAGGTTGGCGAGATTCTCGGCGACCGCGCAACGCAGATGGGCATCAAGGAGGTCTCGGTTGTTGTCTCGGGTGTTGGTGCTGGCCGTGAGTCGTCAATCCGCGCTTTCGCAGGGAAGGGCATCCAAATCGGCGGCATCAAAGACACGACCCCGATCCCACACAACGGACCACGACCGCCGAAAGCACGCCGCGTATAAGCATCATCTTATTTTATTTATGTTGGTAGGACCAAAATACAAAATCTGCAAGCGTCTCGGAGCATCCGTGTTTGAGAAGTGCCAGACGCAAAAGTTCCAGCTCGCGGAGGCTCGCGCCCCGCGCCGCACGGCACGCCCTAAGCGCGGTGGCGGCAGCGACTTTGGCGCACAACTCCTAGAGAAGCAGAAGGCGCGTTTTACCTACGGACTTTCCGAAAGCCAGTTTGCCCGCTACGTGCACGAGGCGATGGAGAAGCGCGGCACCACCGCGTCGGCTGGGCTCCTTTCGCGCCTTGAGGCACGCCTCGATAACGTCGTCTTCCGCGCAGGGCTCGTCAAGACACGCCGCGCAGCACGCCAGCTTGTCTCGCATGGCCACATACAGATTAACGGTCGCCGCATGACGATTCCCTCGCATTGCGTCGCAGTTGGCGATATGGTGAGTATCCGCCCCGAGAGCCGCGACAGTGCACTCTTTGCTGCGCGTGCCGAGACCGCGCTCGACACCAGGACCCCGAACTGGCTCACTCTCGAGGAGGGAGGTTTATCTGCAAAGATCGTCAGCGCACCGATGGTCGGCGAGACCGAGTTGCCGTTTGACGCCGCGGTCATCATCCAATTCTACAGCCGTTAACACTACCCGTATCTTACTAAGTAACCGCTATTTGCGTATGATGGAATATTCAATCACATTGCCGAGCAAGCCGCGTGTTGTCTCCGAAGAGGAGCATGCAGGCACCTACGAGATCGACGGTCTCTACCCTGGGTATGGCCACACCTTGGGCAATAGCTTGCGCCGCATCATCCTCTCCTCGCTCCCTGGCGCAGCGATTACGAGCGTCAAGATCGACGGCGTAGAACACGAGTTCTCGACCATAGACGGCGTCCGCGAAGATGTGGTAACCATTTTGCTTAATCTCAAGAAGCTCCGCTTTGAACTCCTCACCAACGAGCCACAGACAGTAACTCTCTCGGCAAAAGGGCCGAAGCGCGTATCTGGCGAAGATCTCACTCTCCCTGGCCAGGTCCGCTTGCTCAACCCAAACTCCTACATCTGCGAGTTGACCGACAAGAACGCATCCATCGACGCAGAGTTCCGCATCGAGCGGGGTCTCGGCTACGTGCCACGCGAGGCGCTCAAGAAAGACCGCGTCGACATCGGCGAGATCTCGGTTGACGCGATCTTTTCCCCGATCCGCCGCGTCAACTACGAGGTAGAGAACATGCGCGTCGGCGACCGCACCGATTTTAATCGCCTGCGACTGTCGATCGAGACCGATGGAACAATCGAGCCGCGCGCAGCGCTTGAGCAGTCGATCGAGGTGATGATTACCCAGCTGAAGGCGGTTGTTGGCTTCCGTGAGGAAGAGCTCCCGACAGCAGCGGCACACACCATCGCCACGGCGGCTGACGCTGGCGCCACGGCTGCAGAGCAGAACACCGACGCACTCAAGACACGCATCGAAGAGCTCGACCTCTCGGCACGCACCGTCTCAGCACTCGAGAAGGCGAACATCCGCACCGTCGGTGGCCTCGCACGCAAGAAGGAGACAGACCTCTCGGACATCGAGGGCTTGGGGCCGAAGGCGATCCAGGAGATCAAGCGCGCACTGGCAAACTTCGGCATCGTATTAAAGTAATCTGACTGACCCTTACTCACCATGCGACACGGAAACAACAACAGAAAATTCGGACGAGAGACAGGCGAGCGCCGCGCGCTGCTAAAGTCGCTCGCGCGCTCGCTGGTCTTGGAGGGACACATCACTACCACAGAGGCGAAGGCAAAAGAAATCCGCCCGCTTGTCGAGAAGCTCGTCACCCGCGGTCGCGAGGCAACTGTGGCTAACCGCCGCATCCTCATCGCCGCACTCGGCGACGAGCGCACTGCAGCGAAGCTGATTAAAACGGCAGAGAACTACACCGAGCGCCCGGGCGGCTACCTGCGCATCGTCAAAATGGGCCCACGAAAAGGGGACGCATCGCCGATGGCAGTCATCGAGTTTGTATAATCTGATTCTATTTCTATCCACTACACTAGTATGATTACTATCGACGCAAAAGATAAAACACTGGGACGAGTCGCGAGCGCGGCAGCAAAGGCGCTGCTCGGCAAGCACTCTGCCGATTTCGCCAAGAACGTCGTCGCTGATGATGGCGTCACAGTCATCAACGCATCGCGCGTCAAGGTGACTGGCACAAAAACCCGCGACAAAGAGTACGTCCGCTACTCGGGCTACCCAGGCGGGCAAAAGTTCGAAAACTATGCTATGCTCACGGCGCGCAAAGGTGAGGAGGAGGCAATCCGCAAGGCAGTCCTCGGCATGCTCCCCAAGAATCGCCTGCAGGCAAAGCGCATCAAGCTGCTCACCATCGAGAAATAATATGGCTACTACTACCACAACAACCAAAGCAAAAGAGGAGCGCTACATCGAGGCAGTCGGCCGTCGCAAGACCGCCATCGCTCGCGCTCGCATCACCCCGGGCACGCGCTCGCAGGTGACGATTAACGGCAAAGATCTTGCCCAGTATTTTGATACCGAGGCGCTCCGCGCACAGGCGGTCGAGCCGTTTCTCAAGGTCGCGCTTAGCACCCAGTTTGTCGTGACGGTCGTCGTGCGCGGTGGCGGCATCGCGGGGCAGGCGGTCGCGGTGCGCCATGCAATCTCGCGCGCACTTATCGACTACGACATCAACCTGCGCGGCGCACTCAAAAAAGAGGGCTTCCTCAAGCGCGACCCACGCGCCAAAGAGCGCCGCAAGCCCGGCCTCGTCAAAGCCCGCAAGCGCAAGCAGTGGTCGAAGCGCTAATCTCCTCCAATCTCTCCCAAAACCCCGCACGACGCGGGGTTTTGCTTTTACCAGAATCTAGTGGTATAAGAACACTGCGTCAACCTAAAGAAGGATGTGAGGCAATGAGAAGCTTTCCGACTTTGCTGGGGGCGTTCGGCTTCTGCTCTATACTTTGGGCGCTGATTTCGGTGCACCTAATCGATGCGCTTCCGAGGACGCAACCAGCGTATTCGCAAGGCTCGGTCATTTTGGGCATCATCGGAAGTGCCGCGTTCGTGGCGGCTATCGCACTGCGGCTTGGCCGCAGAAGGAGGACTGCCAACCACTGAGTTCGACAACCCTCCGCATCCTCCACACTCGCGCAGCCGCGCAGGGTGGGGAAGCGGAGGGTTTCGTCTTTCCAAGGGTAACCCTTGGATTTTATCAAGTGTTGCTGTATATTCTCTTTGGGAGTGGGTCGGGACATCTGTTACATTCTCGCCGATGTGACGTGACTCTGACCATGTGACGCTAGAATTATGGTCTACTCGACCTGCTCCCAGCCGACGCTTCTGCGCCGGCTTCTTTTTTTGAGTTACGTATTTCTTGTGGTATACTATTTGGCATGGAACAGGTACTCCAACTCAAGATAAATCAACCACCCCACCCCAAGGGGTGGGGTATGACCGGAGCATGAGCGTCAGTGCCAGAGTGTGAGCTGTGTGGTGTGCGGCATCGTCTTTCCTTGGTTAGCGACGTACTGTTCTACGATTTTCCAGTTGCCTCGTTCGGA
>CAIRHB010000011.1 GCA_903878285.1 Candidatus Adlerbacteria bacterium
TCCGAACGAGGCAACTGGAAAATCGTAGAACAGTACGTCGCTAACCAAGGAAAGACGATGCCGCACACCACACAGCTCACACTCTGGCACTGACGCTCATGCTCCGGTCATACCCCACCCCTTGGGGTGGGGTGGTTGATTGTTGTGTACAAAAAGTCAAATCGAGCAAAAATGGTATACTGTTTGGTATGGATACTGAAACTGTAGTGCTCGGGGGTGGATGTTTTTGGTGCACCGAGGCGGTATTTACTATGCTCAAAGGTGTGCAGGTTGCAGAGCCGGGGTATGCGTGCGCAACAAATACAAAACGCGCGCCGACCTACGAGGAAGTGAGCTCGGGCACGACGCCCTATGTCGAGGCGATACGCTTGGTGTACGATCCCGAGCAGATTGCCTTTGAGGAGATTCTGCGCGTCTTCTTTGCTAGCCACGACGGCACGTCGCTCAACAAGCAGGGAAATGATGTCGGCCCGCAGTATGCGTCGGTGATCTTCTACACCACGCCGCGCCAGCAGGAGAAGTCGCAGCACTACATCGACGCGCTTAACAAGAGTGATTTTGTAAAGCCGCTGGTCACACACATCGAGCCACTCGGGGTGTTTTATCTTGCCGAGGACTATCATCAGAACTATTACGAGCATCACAAAGACGCGCCCTACTGCGAGCTGGTTATCGCGCCCAAGGTCGAGAAGGTCGGGAAATCGTTCAAGCATCTTCTGAAATAACAAGAGGGTGTATACTGCCTGCATATGTCACATACCCAAACACAACCGTCTGTGCAAGAACAAAACGTGCTGCTCACTCCGTCGTGGCTGCTCGCTGCGGCGCTCGTTGGGTTGGGTGATACGCTCTACCTTTCCTACTACCACCTGCTGGGCATTACGCCTGGTTGCGCGCTTAAAGGATGCGAAATTGTGCTTAACAGCGTATACGCAACACCACTTGGCGTGCCGATGGCGTACCTTGGTGTGCTCTTTTATGCGTTCATGTTCTTTCTTGGCGCACTGCTGGTGATTGATCCGACCTCCAAAGGGTTGCGGCTCGGCGTGCTCGCATACACAACAATTGGTCTACTCTCGTCAGTCTGCTTCGAACTAATCCAAGCGACGATTATCCACGCAATCTGCATGTACTGTGCGATTTCGGCGTTCACTACGCTCGCGCTGTTTGCGGTCGCTGTGTGGCACTTTCGCGCAACGCGAACTAGAAACTAGGATATCAGGACATTGGATGTCCTGATTCTCGTTTAGTAATATCGTGGGCGACGAAAGTGTTTAAACGTCCGCCAAAGGATATAGAAGAAGAGAATTGCAAGCAGGGGGTAGAAGAATCCTGCATTCGCCACGATGTAGCGCAGTATTGAGAGAATATAGAGCAGCACAGTGGCGAGGACGACCCATGCGGTCGAAATAGCTGAGTTGCCTGCAGAGATATTTGGACTGGAGCTTGCCACCGCAGTCGATCCGAGCAGCTGCTTGGTGTTTTGGGCTTTGCTTATTTGTTGCTTTGACCAAGTGATGCTGTTGTCGAGTGTGTGAGCGGCAACGGTTCGCACCGAGTCGATGGTCGAAAAGAGAGGCTGTGTAGTGCTCGCGACCACTGGCGAAAACGAGGCGATACTTTGCTGAATTGGCTGTGACGAGCCAACACTCAGTGTAGTGCCGGCGGCTGACGCCGCGGCCAGCTGCTGTTTGGGATTAATCAAAAAAGTTGCAGACTCTTGCCCAGCGACTGTGCCAGACGAGTCGGTGAGTTCTGCGGTGATGTCGTGTGACCCGGCAACCGGTTTCCAGGAGATCGACGCAGTGCTTGCGGCACCTGCGGCGAGTGTGACAGGAATCGTACCGATGGTCGTTGTTGCGTCTTGGAAGACAATCGTGCCACTAAATTTGTTTGATAGGTCGCTGTTGGATACGACCGCATACATCTGCACCGTATCACCCTCGGTAACGCTTGTCTGTGAGAGAAACAGTGGCTGTGTGGCAAACCCTGCCGCAAGCGCGAAACTCGGCGCAAGCAAAAAAGCGCCGACATATAAAACACCGCGAATACTGCGCATAGGTACAGTATAGCGCATGTTGTATGATACACTGCAGTTATGCACAGAGCGCGTTACACAGCACTGCTACTTATTTTAGGAGTAGTGTTTATCGTCGAGGGGTTTCTCGTTGCAGGGCTGGTGACGCGGCAGTCGAGCGAAAGCTTTCTTGCCTCGGTCGTGTCGGCACTGTAGATAACCCGCTTGCCGTCGATGCCTTCTGGCAGTATCGTACAAGCATATGACACACACAAATATCACTATCGGCATCGTTGTTGCGCTTGCGCTCGCGGTGGTCACATTTTTCTTCTTTTTTGCTAGCCCATCCACGTCGCAGACATCCGCCACCGAAGGGCAGGGTAGCGCGCAGCTGATTGCGCAAGACGAGCAGGTTGGCACCGGTCCCATCGCAACCGCAGGCAGTACCGTCACCGTCAACTATGTTGGTAAGTTGCAGAATGGCACCGTGTTCGACAGTACAGCCGGCAAGACGCCATTTACCTTTGTGCTCGGCATCGGCAAAGTCATCCCTGGTTGGGATCAGGGCGTTCAGGGTATGAAGGTGGGTGGCAGACGTCTCCTCATTATCCCGCCACAGCTCGGTTATGGTGCGCAGGCGGTTGGCCCGATTCCTGCTAACTCGACACTCGTCTTCGAGGTGACACTGCTTAATGTGTCGGCAGCCACAACAACTCCTGCACAAGCTCAGTAATGTCATCCCCGCTGTTTACTGTTGAGAAAAAGATTCCGCATTCTGAACGCGGTACAGGTGCTCGTGCGGGCACACTGCACACGCTGCGTGGCGATATCAAGACGCCAGCGTTTGTTGGCGTGGCAACCAAGGCAACCATCAAAGGCGTCTCGTCAGCGCAGTTTGCTGAGCTCGGGTTGCAGACAGTAATCGCGAACACCTACCATCTCTACCTTTCGCCTGGCGAGGATGTGGTGCAAAAAATGGGTGGCGTCGCGCAGTTTATGAATTGGAAGGGACCGACAATGACCGACTCGGGTGGGTTCCAAGTATTCTCGCTTGGCAGCGGGTTTGGCAAGAAGGTCTCGAAGTTTGGAAATCGAGGCGAAACCTCGAACCAGTTCGAGGTTTCGCCTCGATCCGATTCCCCCGTACGATACGACGAAGAGCTCGCTACCTCGCACGGCAAGCTGGCGATTGTTGACGAAGACGGCGTGACGTTTACGTCGCATCTCAACGGCACGATGCACCGCTTTACGCCCGAGCGCTCGGTCGAGATCCAGCACAAGCTCGGCGCGGATATCTTTTTTGCCTTCGACGAATGCACCGAGCCAACCGCGCTCTATGAGTATCAAAAAGCGGCGATGGGGCGCACACACCGCTGGGCGAAGCGCAGTTTGGCGGCGCATCGACAAAACTTTGAGGCGAATAAACGTCAAGCAATCTACGGCATCGGGCAGGGCGGGCAGTTTGACGACTTGCGGCAGGAAAGCGCGCGAACCATCGGCGACATGGGCTTCGATGGCTTTGGGCTCGGTGGCTCGTTTAGCAAAAAGTATGGCGACAACTCGCTCCAGTCGGCGCTCAATATGCTCGCGTACCTGCCGCCCGAGATGCCGATCCACGGGCTCGGCGTCGGCGAGCCAGAAGACCTCTTCCTTGGCGCAGCATACGGCGTCGACACCTTCGACTGCGTGATCCCGACACGCAATGGTCGCACTGGCACCGCGTTTACACACCGCGGCAACATAAACATAGAGAACGCGCAGTACATCGGCGACCCGTCGCCCATCGACCCCGAATGCGACTGCCCGGTCTGTACCCCAGACCCACTCACTGGCATGTACTTTACGAAAGCATACATCCACCATCTTTTCCGCACGAAAGAGATGTTGGCACCCATGCTTGTCTCGCAGCACAACATCCGCTTCCTCACCCGCCTCGTCGACCGCATCCGCGACTCCATCCTCAACGACACGTTTGACCACTTTCGCGACTCCTTTTTAGAGAGGTATAACCGTGAATCTCAAAATTCACCTCTCCTTACACAGAGCCATAATTTGATACGACAACAGAATCCGCAGGTAGTGGAGCATATACCCAGCCACTGACCGCGGGAACGACGATACCAAGTGCATATGTTCCTTCAGGTAATCA
>CAIRHB010000012.1 GCA_903878285.1 Candidatus Adlerbacteria bacterium
CGCTGTAGCTCACAAATAATGTTACCCACACCCTCTCGCGGGGCTCACAATTCCTGTTACCGTGCCCACATATGCATATGGGTACCAAGAAGGAGATTTACCAGCAGTTCGTGAACGAGTATCGGACAGCATCCAAGGAACGCAAAACTGAGATCATTGGTGCAATCGTCGACACCACCAAGGTGGTGCGTAAGTCGGTCATCAGACGGATGCAGGAGTTCCTTCTGTATCCAGACGGCAAAGAAAAACGAAAACGTGGCAGAAAGTTGCAGTACGGCGCTGACGTAACCGCAGCACTCCGTCTGGTGTGGGACATTGGTGGACAGGTATGTGGCGTACTCCTCTACCCTAGCATTGCAGAGTATGTGCGTATCCTAGAGCGTGATGGTGATTGGAAGGAGAGCGCTGCTGCAACCAAGCAACTGCTCGCACTCAGCGAAGCAACTGTCCGCAGACGCGTGTCTGCGTTTCGAAAGAAAGAGAATCTCAAAGGAGCGTGCGCAACCGTGCCGTCGAAGATCAAGACGACCGTACCCGTGTATGCAGGCTCGTGGCGCAGCCAACGGCCAGGCGCAGGACAGATTGATACAGTGGTGCACTGTGGGTCGATACTCAAGGGAGATATGGTGTATACACTCACGTTTGTGGCGGTGGTCATCGGCTGGGTGGTACTACACGCACAGTGGAACAAGGGCGAGTTGGAGACCACCAAGAGTGTTGCAGCGATTGAAGACGGACTCCCGTGGCCAGTAGAGTGGATACATTCGGACTCAGGCGGTGAGTTCATCCAGTGGGACCTGGTAGCGTGGGCGAAGGAGCACAAGATACGTTTTACTCGTTGTAGACGTGGCAAGAAGAACGACAACGCATATGTAGAGGAGCGCAATGGGCACGTTGTGCGTAAATGGGTTGGTGATGCGCGGTTTGATTGTGTGGAGTCGGTTGCCGCTCTCAACGCCTACTACGAAACACTCGTCCTGTTCCTCAATCACTTTGTTGCCATACGCAAGACGTTGTCGAAGTCACGCGAAGGTGGCAAGTACAAGCGCGTGCACGACCGCGCACAGACACCCTACGAGCGAGCACTGGCACATCCAGACATCTCCGAGGAGGTAAAGGAGAAGCTGCGGCAGGAGCACGCAACGCTCAATCCCTTGCGACTTTCGGAGAAGCTTGCGACACTACGGAAGGAATTATTCGCTATCCAACGACGGCATGGCGACAGGAAATACCGTGGGGTGTGATGGTGACGTTTTTAAATGAGCTATAGCGAAAAACAGAACTGCCCGACAGTTTGCAACTCAACATATCAGTATGCTATAATAGGGACACAGTTGGCTTCAGCCTCTCCCTCGAAAGAGGGCGAATGTACGAAAAGCCGCTAGAGCAATCCTCTGGCGGCTTTTCGTATGTCTGCAAATACCGCTTTATCGAGAAAGCCGATCTTTTCGGTTAGTCGACGAGTATCAATCACTCGCAATTGTGACAGGTTCACCCGGGCTTGTTTCTCGTTTATCATGCCGATTGCAATACGAAGCGGATGTTCTCTCGTCGAGGTAGTAAGCGGCGCAACCAAACAGGCATCCGCTCCAAAACCACGGAGCATGAGTGCTGGTCGCAAAAACTTTTCGCCTCTACCATCTTGCTCGGTGCCAATATTTACGCCAAAGCGACACCACCACACAGATTATCTGCTCAAAAGCAAAAGTGGTGATAATTGGTTCTGTACCAGTTCGATTACACGCTGCGAATACTAACAGCGAAGGTAGCAAAATAAGTTTCAGGATTGAGGACGATTTTGATAAGAAAAAATTCCACAAAAAAGATCGCGTATGTTATGCGGTAGATGGTCGTTTAAAGGAGTGGGGATCCGGTGGTCGAGATGTAAAGATTCACAAAAAGAGTATAGAGGAACTTCAATTGGATCTGATAGATCTTGACCACTTGGATTCCCCAAAAACACCGGATCCTCACTCAGGAACTGCCCCTGTGTAGAGTTGTAATACCTCGCATTCAGGTACGACAAGCCAGAGGGGTCAGTGAACTGCCCAATATACTGTCGGTTGATGGTTGGAGTACCAGTGGTAAGCCTGGTTGCCCCATATGGGTAGTACTCAAGCGTCTGTGAAGGATTGCCACTCTTGTCGGTCACGATGTTGGTAGAGCCCAGATGGTCGGGGTGGATGTAGTGCGTGGTGGTGGTCGAACTGGCAACGCCGTTGAGGTAGGTGCGGTCGATGGTCGCCAGGAGTGCGCTGCCCAGGTAGATATAGTCGGTAGACGTTGCTGTGGTAGTTGCCCCGTTGGCACTCGACACAATGGAGTAGTACTTGTTGGGATAGAAGGTGGAGGACGCGGTAGTAGTACTGCCGACTGTCTGGGCGATCGTTTGCGAGATGCGGTTGTCTGCTGCGTCGTAGGTGTAGGTGGTAGTTGCAACACCATTCACCAACTGCGTGAGGCGGTTGCGGTAGTCCCAGGTGTAGGAGGTGGAGGATGTGGTGAGCAAGTTGCCGTTATTGTCGTAGGCATAGGTGCTTGACTGTTGTTGACGGAGGGTGGTCATGTTCGTAGCTCAGGCGGAATATGTAAATTTGGATTGATTTCAATAATTGAATCAAGAATTTTCTGAAAGTCTAGTTTATCCAGTGTTTCTTTCGCACCAACTCCTACTTTTGTTAGTCTACCCTCAACGGTTCGATACGTAATCTCCATTACTGTCCAAGAGCCGAACATACCTTTTATGCCTACATGGCTAATGGAAGGGATGGGGATTGAGCGAGGCGGTAAAAAGACACCTCTACCGATCAGTATTTTTTTCTGTATCGACCGCTATATACGTACCTTTTCGTAAACTAAGCCAAATTAAAGATAAAATAATATAAATAACAATTGACATTGGTAAAGTCTTTAAAAAAGTTCCTTCAGGAATTGAAATTAATTGCAATATTACAAATCCTCCTATCATCACCATCATGAGCCCATTTACTAGTTGAGCATTAATATACGCTCGTACCTCGTGTTTTTGAGACATACAATTATTTACGTGAATGGCCGGTTATTAAAAGGAGCCCCGCGACAAGCCGCGGAGTAAGGGAGGACATAAACTACGTAAGCTAAGTACGCGAAGATGGCAGCAGAAACCAAAGCATCTCCGTACTCTCCGTATGTCGCACCGTTTGAGATTGCTCCCACTCCATCAAGGAGATGCAAAAACGACTTTATGCCGAATAAAGTAACTAGTATCTTTATTTTTATCTCCAAGCTCATGTTACTTAATTATACTGTAGACAAAAAACGCCAACATTCCGAACCCGATGATTAGCCATTGCCAGCCAAGACCATACCGTGTGAACTGAATTCTCCAACGAGGCAGTTCTTTATAAACCTGTTCGACTGGTTTTTTCCCTTTGTTCTCTTCAATTTCGTTCACGTAATATTTCTTCGAAAAAAGTGTGCGGGCACCCGTGTATGTGAACCATGCCCCGCATATGAGAGTGAAGATTTGGAGAATTAATTTTGTTGACATATTTGTATTTTACTATTTTTTTGACGATGGTGGAGGCGCAACTAATTGACCGCCGAATGTCACGACTGCGCCGCTCGGGGTGACCCAAAGACTATTACTACTTGGGGCACCTCCTCCGCCTCCCGTGGAAAGGCCAAAGCTTGAGTTGTAACTTTGTACAAATTGCTGTCTGCTTTGTACTGAGGTTTGTGACTGAACGTTTCCGTAATTTATATTCTGGTAAATCTGTCTACCGAAATAGTGATCTAGAACATCCAGAACTACTGGCCACGTTTCCAGGATAATCTTTTCGCCCGCTTTTGCTACGCGAGATGTTCCTGACAGGAGAGCATCGAGACCAAGTTTGAAACCAACATCTTTTTTATCTTGTGCAGTAAATTGGTCTGGATAATCGACGAACACTGTTTTTGCCTCGTAAAGATCGACTAGAGTTTGAGCTGCTCCGTAAACTGCAAT
The DNA here is from genome assembly GCA_903878285.1 of Candidatus Adlerbacteria bacterium. Classification (GTDB taxonomy): domain Bacteria; phylum Patescibacteriota; class Minisyncoccia; order Phycocordibacterales; family SBAW01; genus GWA1-54-10. Next base: position 3,986 of record CAIRHB010000012.1, read on the forward strand.
GATTGGCAAAAGCGGAATGACTTCGCCAGTCGGATCTTTATTTATGATCGGATTATCACGTCCATAACCATATGAATTCATTAGCTGCGGATCGGACAGGAATACCTGCAGTGCTTGGCGATCATTCAATTGTCTACCTGCCGTCCAACCATTGTAAGACGAGCCTTTGTTTGTATTCACGCGATTCAAGATTTCCGTGAGTGCCGGTGTGCCAACTGCTAGGAAACTCGGGTCCTCACTCAGGAATTGCCCGCGCGTCGGATCTTCATATCTGGCATTGAGATAATTTAATCCACTGCTGTCCGAATATTGCCCGATCCACTTTCGCTGCGAATCATATCCACCAGTGGTGTTATTGATCCTTGTAGCGCCATAAGGGTAATAGTCTAGAACCTGCACCACGTTTCCTGAGCTGTCCGAGATCGCGTTTGTTGAACCGAGATTGTCTGGATGGACGTAATATGTTTTTGGTGTCCCAGTCGCGGTTCCGTTCACAAGAGGTTGCTCAACATAAGCGAGTAAAGTATCACCCGACCAGACATAGTCGGTACTTGTTCCGTTGAGTACTTCGCTGAAGTATTTTGAAGGATAAATCGTCGTGCTCGAACCGGTTTGCTGAAAAACTCTGTTCCCCTGGAAATCATATCTATAGGTCGTAACGACACCATTCACCAACTGCGTGAGGCGGTTGCGGTAGTCCCAGGTGTAGGAGGTGGAGGATGTGGTGAGCAAGTTGCCGTTATTGTCGTAGGCATAGGTGCTTGAGGCAATGGCGGTGGCAGCATCAGGGTTGGCGTAGTTGGTGCCCATGTTGCCTGCATAGGTGTAGGAGCCGAGCGGACTAGTTACTAGGTTGCCAAGCGCATCGTATGAGAATGTCTGGTTGAACTGATGCGGATTGAGATACGAGAGCGTGGTGGAGGCGGAGGTGAGTCGGCTCAGGTTGTCGTAGGTGTAGACGATAGCCTGACCCTGCCCCGCATCAGAATTATCTGTTCGAGTCAGAATATTCCCATCTGCGTCGTATGCGTAGTTTACATCTTGCAGAATCTGGTTGTGCGTACTTATTACACGGGCATCGGTCACGGTGAACGTGCCGTTAGAAGTGAATGTACAGATAGTATACAAACCTACCGTGGTCGTAGCAGTACTGCCACATGTATAGTCGGCAGCGTCTGCGGTGGGATAGCCGATGATTACAATACCCGAACCGCCAGCACCACCCGCACCACCGTTGCCCACGCTTCCTCCACCTCCGCCGCCGCCTGTATTGGCTGTTCCTGCTGTCCCATTATATGAGACGCTACCGCCACCACCTCCAGCGCCACCGTTGCCACCAACAATACCCCCTCCACCTCCTCCGCCGCCTGCGTAATACGTTAGAACACCTGTGATACTATTTTGTATACCAATACCTCCGTCTGCTCCATGTCCCCCTGCCGGAGCAGTGTTCCCAACAGCACCGGCACCACCACCTCCACCTGCAGCAAAACTATAACCAATACTAGCACCACCAGAATTCCCCTGCCCTGCGGCTGCAGTGCCGCCTGTATTGCCAGTGACATAGCCGGCACCTGCACCGCCGCCAGAACCACCATTCCCTCCAGGGAGTGCGTTGCCGTTACCGTCGGTTGCGCTCCCGTATCCACCACCAATAGCAACAACGAGAGAACCGATCGAACTTGTTGCTCCTTGAGAACCACTATTCGTTGTACCAAAAGCTCCACCAGCCCCTCCGCTACCAACCGTAATCGCATAGGTGCCTACGGGAATAGTAAGTGTAGAATTACTCACTACACCACCTCCCCCACCACCACCTCCTCCATTCCCTGCGTTTGCGCCTGCACCACCACCGCCACCTGCGACTACGAGTATCTGAAGCGGAGTCAGCGTAGTAACTGTTGTTGTAGCAGCACCGAGCGTGAGGATGCGCGTGAGACGATACGCCTGGTTTGGGTCGTAGGTATAAGAGGTCGAAGCCCCCGAGGCGTAGAGCGTCCTTGCCACTTGCCCTGTCGGCGCATAACTAAGACTGTTGATAACATTTGCAAACGAGCCGCCATTTGGTTTCTGCTGTACCGAGTCAACCAGCCCAGCCGCATTGTGGGTGTACTGCACCTGTGAGTTGTCCGGATACGTTATTGCCGTTGTGTTGCCTTGGCGATCATAGGCATACTGCGTCGCGAAAGGCGTTGATGTACCAACAATCGTAACAGACTCAACACTCTTCAACTCCAGCGGGTTGTATGCGTAAGTCGTATATGCGCTCGTGCTTGATGCGATGCATACATGACCGATACCATCAGTGCAAGAGTCGTAGGTGTAGGCGACTTCAATGCCCGCCTGTCCAGTGTAATCCTCGGTAAGCGGACGATTGAGTGCGTCATACGTATACTGTACCATCTGACTTTTTGGATCAATTTTCTGTAGCAGATTTCCCGCAGCGTCATACGCATAGGTTGTGGTGCCATAGGTGGTGTCGCCAACCGCATGCAAATCTTGCGCCGTGAGTAGACGCCCGAGCCCGTCGTAGGTAATGTTGCGCACATTCCCGAGTGAGTCGGTGACATTGGTAAGATTGCCGAGCAGATCATACCCGTAGTTGGTGGTGTAGAGCGAGCCCTTGTTATGCTCCACCACCTGCACCAAGTTCTGATACGCATCGCGTGTAAGATCTTTTGCTGTGCCGTTCGGGTCGGTCACCGTGGTCGTCCATGCATTGTATGCAGTACCAGTCGTACCGACTGCGTTTGTCACCGCAGTTACTCGCTGCAATGGATCATATTGATATGTGGTAAAGAGAGCGCTCGTTGAGGTTGGCGCCGTGTACGACGTGCTCGAAGCAAAGTATGGCAGCGACGCAGACGTGACCAGACCCGCGCTCCCATATAGCGTATCTTGCACTACATAGGTATTGTTTCCTGGCGCTTGGCTGCGCGTTTGTATGGTGCGACCAAGACCGTCGAAGTAGGTATAGCTCACAGAGCTTGTCGCAGAAGTGAGGTATGAGGTAGTTTGCGTGTAGGTGGGGAATCCAGTATCGGTGTAGGTGATGATTTGCTTCGGCACGAGCGTACTCGGTATGTTGAAGTCTGGCTCGTCTTGCTCAATCAGGCGCCCGACAGGATCGTACACATTCTTTGTACTTAGAGAATTTGGATCGGTCTCTTGCACTACCTTCCCTGTCGCATAGTCATATGTGTCGGCCGTCACTTGGCTCAGTGCATTTGTCTTGGTTGCTGGATAGAGATTGTAGGCATCATAGGTGTAACTCGCCTGATTTCCATCTGGGTCAACACTCGCGGTTACCAACCCATAGCTATTGTACGCTTTGGTGGTGCTTGCGTAGGTGTTGCCGGTTATCCAATGTGCTTGTGTCGTTTGATTACCTAACGAGACAGAACCAAATGGTAGAGTATCGTAATAGTATTGTGTATCGGACACCACAGCAGATGATGCCACATTAATGGACGCGACCTGCCAGATTCCTCCCGAGACAAACGTCCAGAGATCGTTACCTCCAACAATCGTATGTGACCCACCTGAAGCATATATTGTTCCCTGCGGTGCAGAAATAACCACAATACCAGAACCACCCGTAGCTCCCGTAAGGCTACCGACAGATTGATTCGATACCCCGCCACCTCCACCGCCAGTATTTGCTCCTCCATTAGCAGGACCTCCCGTGCCAGCAAAGAAACCGGCGCCATTCCCACCGCCTCCATTTCCTCCAACCCCAGCAGATCCTCCATAGTAATAATCAGCTCCGCCTCCGCCACCACCCCCGTAATACATCGAACTACCACTAATATTGGATGAGATACCATTTCCGCCAGCACCACCACTCGCTCCACCATTAGGAGCACCGCCAATTTGACCAGCGCCGCCGCCGCCGGCAGCACCTCTCTGACCCGAGACAGCGCTCCCGCCTGCATACCCCTGCCCCAAAGTACCACTCCCACCAGATGTTCCACCACCACCAGAACCACCACCAGCCCCAGCTCCACAAGAAGTGCCTCCTCCTCCCCCAGCAATGGAGAGCACGGAGCTTCCGAAAGCAGAGTTCTGATCTGACCCACCGACACTAATTGGATACGTACCTGTCGTAACGGAGACGCTGGATATATCCTGCACTCCTCCTCCCCCGCCACCTCCACCAGGGCAACCTATTGAGCCGCTTCCACCACCAGAGCCACCACCTGCAACAACCAATACTCGTACTGTTGTTGAGGGTGCAGAAGCAACAGTGACTATTTTCTTTTCAATTGGAACTCGCAGATGTAGAGAATCATTTGAGGCATAGGTGTATTGCGTAGTACGCCTGTTACCGGGACCAAGAATTCCATACTCATCCGTCTGCAGTAGATCGTCGGTGGTTGGCGAATAGGTATACTCAGTCACCGCGTCCTGATGTGATCCGCTCGCGGTATAGTCCTGAACCTGCTGTTCTCCTAATGCGACAAACGTGCTGTTTGTACTTGCATGCTGTATCGCATCCCAACGATTAAGGGTCTTCTTTACCAGAATGCCGCCCGGCGTTGTAATATCTTCACGAAACACGTGCCCGATGTGCGGGTATCCATCAGTCTGCTCGCCATCACTCACGGTGACCCCATCACCCTGGTTGTAGTAGGTAGTTCTCGTGTAGTCAGGGTGCTTCTCAGTAATGGTATAAAAGCCAGCAAACTTTCTGTCCTGCGGAGCAGCAGCGTTGAGATACAACTTCCCACCGCTGTAAGTGTAGTCTACTTCTGCACTGTTGCCGTTAGTGTCGTTCGTGACAATCTTCGAGACCAACAGAAGTGAAATCGGGAGATGCGGATTGGTGCCCGTCTGCGGCGATGGCATGTAGGAGATCTGCGTATTGCCTCCTTTTGGATAATTAATCTGCGTCAGTATGTCTTGGCGAATTGCATTATTCTTGGAGTTCACATTGTCGGGTATACCATCTCCATTCCAGTCTGCATATTCGAGATTTGTAAGACCATCATACTGATTGTATGAGGTGATGTGTGCAGGCAGAGAGATGGTGCTTGTTGCCCACCCCGAGCCGGTATTGAGAAGCACGAATGTATACCCGTTGGAGATCTCTGCACTGCCATGCGTATTATTTACAATTGGGCTGTAGTACGAGCGAACAAAATCAGGCAGACCATCGCCGTTAATGTCCAAAAACCGCATGCCGCGATCAAAATACTGCCCACCAACAGAATAGAGGCTGGAGGTTGCTATTGTCCATTGCGTGCCAGCACTACAATTCCAACCCGTGCCGGTATTGGGACAGACATATATGTTGCTACTGTCCGAATATACCCAATCATCGAGACCGTCTCCGTTAATATCAATGAGTTGAGAGTTAGTAGCGGGGTACCCATTATAACCAGGCATCGATTGCACTCCTGGGAAGGAACTGCTGGTTCTCCAACCATTTCCGTTGCCCAAATAGGTAGAACTTGCATTTAAAGTTACCCCCTGAACTCCGTCGACATAATCGACATATCCATCACCGTTGATGTTGCCAAACAAACCAGTGCTATATGTCTGATTCGCACCCGTTGCATAAAACGCAAACGGAGGAATATTCATGCTTGATGTTGCTGTAGACGAGAACGTATAGTTCCCATTTGTTGCGCTTGTGTTTTTGTAGAAGGTTACTCCAGTAGTATCTTGCGGAATGAAACTATTCTGTAGATTATGCACAACATCCGCAGACCCATCTCCGTCAACATCCACAAATCGGGTGCCGCTTTCTACGGGAGTATTTTGTCCGTTAGCAGCGATACACGCCCAAGTATACGACGGCGGCGTGACACCAGTACCATTAATACTCAGCATAGGAGTTCCGCCACAAGACAGACTACCAGCTATAGCAGTATCATTGATGCCATCTCCATTTGCATCAGCAGCTACGTTTGTTTGATCGGCGACGTGACCGAAACCTGCAGAAAATGTCCAGGTGACTGGAGTATTAGCATACTGAAACGTTATCGCAGGTAGCGTGAGTTGATTGTTGTGTATGTCTTGACCAGTTTCCTGCACGCTTGAAAGCAGAGAGCGGACTCCGTTATTACCTGTACCATATGAAAGCACATACTTGCGCACTAATTGCCCGTTTACTTTCGCATCAATTTCTGAAATTCGATCGTTTGTCGTGATTCCAAATGTCGAACGATAGTCGGTGTATGGATCTGGTCGTGCAGCAGTTACAAAAGTAACGGACATCACTCCTGCGATCGTTCCGTTTCCCGTGTAGGTTATTTGCGATGGATAGATTTGATTGTTGTCTTTGGTATAGGTGTAGGAAATATAGTTGCCGTTTGTATCGCGAACTTCTTCGAGCATCCACTTATACACCTGTGTTGAACTCGCTGCGTCATATTGCTGCGCCTGTGTCGTAGCGCCATACTCATAGCGCGTACCGTTCTTGTCGTACGCCGTCCACGTATTGTTTGCAAACACGTATGTGATAAAACTACCATCATCCACGCGCGCGTAGTAGGTGTTTGGTGTGGTGGATGCAGCAGCCGCGAGTTCGCCACTCACTGATGAAGTAAAGTAGTTGTCGGCATATACCCGATCCGTACCTGTTTTATTGAGTCGCTGTATGTATGGTATGGAGAGAGACCAGTTGTATCCCACAATGCCATCCTGCATGTCTTGGCTGTTGTACAAGAGAGACACCTCTGGCTGCAAACCATTACGACCAGGTGGTATATCCAACGGCACCGATTGTGTCAGCGCACCCGAAGCAGCGTCTACTTTTGGTGCAAGCGTTTGATAGGTAAACAGTGTCGGGTTTGAGACCGTTGGAGCAGGGTTACCTCCTCCAGAAACAGCGGGCTTAATTCCGACCTTAGCACTGCTCAGTGACGTAACTGAGCTTGTGTCTACACCAGCAGATTTCTCTGCATCTGTAGGGGTAAACCCTTGTATTGAATCTACTGCCGATGGAAGACCGGTCGAGGAGTCTCCAGCAGGGGCGGAGGATTCTGTAGTATTAGTCGTGTTATCGTCTGTAGAGGAGGCAGGTACGGTATTAACCGGTGTCTGGGTGATAATCGATTTCGTGCCAGTCGCATCAGAAGAAGTACTGTCCGTTTGCGCAAATACGGATGCAAGTGGAGCACAAAGCAAAGTTACTGAAAGAACTGCTGCAACCGTATTCTTAACTCCACGACCAGGTCGTAAGAAGTATTTCGACATGTATGTAAGAAAAATATATAAATGTACCGACCGGCACCGACAGTCAGAACGCTTCATATAAACACCCTTATATTAGCATTAGAATTCGCAGTGCAAGTCAGATATCCACCAATGCAACACATTCAAACCTACCCAGCTAAAGCCAGTAAATTATGACGGCAACAAAAACACCCCAGCGCGGGGTGCTTTTTGGTACGGAGGACCGACCTCCGTATTCTACCAAGGACTGTCCTTGGTTAATTTTTTAGTAATCGAGACCATCCATACCGCCTTGAGGAGCTGTGTCTTTTTCATCCTTTGGCTCCTCGGCGATGAGGGCTTCGGTTGTGAGGAGGATTGCTGCTGCCGACGATGCACGCTCGAGCCCGGTGCGCGTCACCTTGACCGGGTCGACGATGCCCGCGGCGAGCATGTCCGCCACGACTTCATCGCGCACCGCGTCATAACCCGCATTGCCTTTCGCATTTTTTACTTTATCAACCACAACACCCGCGTCGACACCAGCGTTGATTGCAATCTGTCGTAGTGGCATCTCAAGCGCCTTGAGCAAGACCTCAAAGCCCACGCGCAGGTCGGCGGTCATCTTGTCTTTTTGTTTTGCATAACTCTCGCCCACTTTCTGTGCTGCTTTGACCAGCGCCGTGCCGCCGCCAGGGACAATCCCCTCGTCGATCGCTGCCTTGGTCGCATTGACCGCATCCTCGATCTTGAGCTTGAGATACTTCATCTCGGTTTCGGTGGCTGCGCCCACACGAATCACTGCGACGCCGCCCGAGAGCTTGGCGATGCGCTCCTCGAACTTCTCTTTATCAAACTTCGAGTCGGTGTTCGCGAGCTGCGCCTTGATCTGCGCCACGCGCGCGTCAATATCCTTTTTGGCACCCTTGCCGCCAACGATCACCGTTTTGTCTTTAGTCGCGATCACTTTTGCGGCATGACCAAGCGTGAGCAAGGTTGCCGACTCGAACGTGGTGCCCTGGTCGCTGGAAATCACCTCACCACCAGTGACGGTCGCAATGTCGAGCAAGAGCTCCTTCTTGCGATCGCCATAGCCCGGCGCTTTGACGCCAAGCACGTTAAACGTCCCGCGCAGCTTGTTGACCACAAAGGTGGTGAGCGCCTCGCCGTCGATATCCTCGGCAATAATCACCAGCTCCTTCTTGCCCGACTGCGCTACTTTCTCCAAAATGGGGAGGATTTCCTGTACTGACGAGACTTTTTTATCGGTAATCAGAATTGCAGCGTCTTTATATGCCGCCTCCATGCGCGAGGTGTCAGTCACCATGTAGGCGCTAACATAGCCCTTGTCGAACTCGAGCCCCTCGACGATCTCCTTCTCGATGCCAAGTAACTGCGACTCTTCGACCGTCACGACACCATCCTTGCCCACTTCTTTAATCGTGTCTGCGATAATCGTGCCAATTTCTTCCGACTCGGCAGACACCGTCGCGACTTGGCGGATTTCTTCATCCGTCTGGATCTTCTTTGCTGATGCGCGCAGCGCTGTGACCGCCTCGGCAGATGCCTTTTCGATACCAGCGCGAACACCCATCGCGTTGAGCCCCATCTCGGTGTGTTTCATCCCCTCCTCGACGAGCGCTTGGAGCAGCACCACGGTTGTCGTCGTGCCATCGCCCGCGATATCGTTAGTCTTAGTCGCGACCTCTTTCACAATCTCGGCACCCATGTTCTCAAACTTGTTGGAAAGAGAGATTTCTTTTGCAATCGACACACCGTCGTTGGTGATCGTCGGGCCGCCGTATCCTTTGTCGAACGCGACATTGCGCCCGCGTGGACCGAGCGTCACCTTGACCGCGTTTGCCGCTTTATCAACACCTGCTTTCAGTGCTCGGCGCGCACGCTCGTTAAAGAGAATTTGTTTTGCCATACTATATATAGAATGTTATCGGGATAATTGCTCGAGTAGCTATTCGAGACTGTGTGCTTAGATTTTTATTCTAAGATAAGGCTGATGCTTTCCTCGCGCACGAGATAGTACTCAACGCCCTGCACTTTTACTTCATTGAAACCATATTTCGAGAACATAACCTTGTCACCAACAGAGACAGCGACGGGGATGATCTCACCGCAGTCGGTGCGCTTGCCGGGGCCGACCGCGACCACCTCGCCCTGCTCGGGCTTTTCTTTTGCAGTGTCGGGGATAACCAGCCCAAACGAGGTGGTCGTCTCCGGCTTGGTCGGCTTAATCAACACGCGGTCGCCGAGCGGTACTACACCTAGCGCGCCGAACGAGTGGCTGACTGCGTGTTTGCTCTGTGTCGCTGCGCTTTTTGTTGCATCTCGTGTTGCTGACTTTTTTACTACAGACTTTGCCTTCTTTGCCTGCACTTTTTTCTTCATAGCGAAAATTCGTTGATTAGAAACTCCTGATAACGCGCCCAATTTCGCTCTAACTATAAGCAAACCGCGCCATTGGTCAAGCCCACCAACACAGTTGCACGCTTTGGGCACCCGTGGTAGATTAGTGGGTAATGACCTTGCACGGCCTATTGCCGTATATACAGATTGTCTTGGCGGTGATACTCATCGGCTGCGTTTTGCTGCAGCAAACAGGAGCATCGCTCGGGGGCGCATTCGGCGGAGATAACTTCTCTGCTGCGTACCATACGCGCCGCGGGCTGGAGAAACAGCTCTTCTATACGACGATTATCGTCGGCACTCTGTTTGCATTGTCGTCGTTCGCTGCACTCATCCTGAAATAACTTAAAAAGCAATATCGGTTCTTTCTAGTATCTATACTATGCGTACCACTCAACGCGAGGGTCTCTACTCGAAACTCGTCTCACTCATCAATGACGCAAACCGCACAGTGCGTTCGTTTTCAGCGAGCGGGCGTGTGCTCTTTATATTCTTTAGCGGGCTGTTGGTGCTGAGCGCAGTTGGGCTGCTGTATATCCTCAACGCGTCACTGTTGGTGACCGTACCCGCGCACGGTGGCTCGCTCACCGAAGGGATCATCGGCGCACCGCGGTTTATCAACCCGGTACTCGCGATTTCCGACTCCGACCGCGACCTAACCGCGCTGGTCTACTCTGGCCTCCTGCGCGCGAGGCCCGAGGGCGGCTATATCCCCGACCTCGCCGAGAACTACACGATCTCGCCAGACGGCAAGACCTATACAGTCGTCCTGCGAAAGAACGCGATCTTCCAAGACGGGACGCCCGTGACCGCCGACGATGTTGTTTTTACGATTGCCAAAACACAGGACGCGGTGCTCAAGAGCCCCGAGCGTGCCGACTGGAGCGGTGTCACGGTGCAAAAGGTGGATGCCAACACGCTCACTTTTACCCTCAGCCAGGCATACGCACCGTTTATCGACAACCTCACGCTCGGTATCCTCCCCGAACACCTCTGGCAAGATGTGAGCGACGACGAGATGTCGTACAGCACGCTCAACAATAAGCCAGTTGGGTCGGGCCCGTTCGCAGTCACAGGAGTCACCTACACGGCGTCCGGCGTTCCCGCATCGTATGAACTCAGCGCGTTTTCGCACTATACGCTCGGGCAGCCGTACCTCGACCATATTACGTTGCGACTGTATCAAAAGGAGGATGCAGTGGTCACGGCACTCAAAAGTGGTGAGATCGAATCGGCAAGTGGGATTTCGCCCGAGTCACTCGCTACCTTTGACGGACACGCCGTCGATCGCTCGCCGCTTAACCGCGTCTTTGGCGTCTTTTTTAATCAGAACCAGTCTGAGGTGCTGCGCGACGCGACCGTGCGCGACGCACTCAACAGCGCGATCAACCGCGATGACTTGGTTGCGAAAGTGCTCGGCGGCTACGGCGTGCCGCTTACCGGCCCGATCCCACCCGACGTGCTCCCAAACATACACAGTGGAGCCACGGCAACCTCGAGCACCGACGCGCTCGCACTCAAAGCGCGCGAGACGCTGATCAACGCAGGATGGCAAGCGGGACCAGGGGGCTACTTACAAAAAACAACTGGCAGTGGCAAGTCTACCAAGACAACCACGCTCGCCTTCTCGCTCGCGACCGGTGATGTGCCCGAACTGCGTGCCGCAGCAGAGTATGTGCGTGCCGCATGGCAAAAAGCTGGCGCGGATGTGACCGTGCAGGTCTACAATCAAGGTGACTTGTCACAGAACGTAATCCGCCCGCGCAAATATGACGCACTGCTCTTTGGCGAGGTGCTCGGACGTGAGCTTGACCTCTTTGCCTTCTGGGACTCGAGTCAGCGCATCGACCCGGGGCTTAATATCGCACTGTATGCGAACGCGGCTGCCGACAAGACACTTGAGCAGCTACGCCAAACGAGCGACGACGGCACTCGCGCAACACTGTTTGCACAATTTACCGCAGACGTTACCGCCGACACGCCAGCTGTATTTCTCTATGCGCCCGATTTCGTGTATAGTGTACCCAACGATTTGGCAGGAGTTACTCTCGGACGTATCGAGACACCGAGCGACCGTTTCTTGAGCGCATACCATTGGTATCGGGAAACCGACCACGTCTGGCCATTTTTCGAACAGAAGCAGCAGTAAAAAATCAGCGTAATAATTATTTATCACCACAGAACAGCAGAAATATGGAACCACAGAACAGTTCGAGCAATGCCGTACACACGCCGCATACACCACACACACCAAGCGCACAGCGTTCGCGCCGACCACGCTTCGTGCCGCGCGGTGCAGCCGGAGCAGCAGGCGCACACCCTGGCACGCCAGGTGGGCGTAGCACAGGAGGGCGAGGCGGTCGCGGCGGCAAACGCGGTGACTTCCGCAGCCGCAGCGGCCCCAAGCCACACCAAGTACACCCCGTGCGCCGCGATATCTCCGAGTACCCGAGCAGCGAGGCAAACGGCGACGAGAAGCCGATCCCACCGCTCGCCCCGGGCAATATCCGCATCATCCCGCTCGGCGGCGTGGAAGAGATCGGCCGCAATATGACGCTGGTCGAGTTTGGCGACGACATTATCGCTATTGACTGCGGATTCCAATTCCGCGAGGAGGAGACGCCCGGTATCGACTACATCTTGCCAAACACCAAGTACCTCGAAGACCGCCGCGACAAGATCCGCGCACTGTTTATCACGCACGGTCACCTCGACCACATCGGCGGCATCCCGTATGTCATCGACCGCATCGGCTACCCACCGATCTACACCCGCACGCTCACTGGCGTGATGATTAAAAAGCGCCAAGAGGAGTTCCCTAACCTCAAGCCCCTGACAATCCATGAGGTAGAGAAAGATGACGCAGTGCGTGTGGGCAACTTGCGTGTGCGCTTCTTCTCGGTCACCCACACGATCCCCGACGCGATGGGTATTATTATCGAGACCCCGTACGGCATGGTCGTCTTTACTGGCGACTTGCGTCTCGACCACACTGATGGCATTCCGTCCGAAAAGGAGGAAAAAGAGTTTGCCTACTTTGCCGACAAAAAGGTGCTCTTTCTCGCTGCCGACTCGACCAACGTCGACCGCCCTGGCTTCTCGTTGCCCGAGCGCATTGTGCAGAAGAATCTCGACGACATCATCATCAACACCAAGAGCCGCCTCATCATCGGTACCTTCTCCTCACAACTGGAGCGCATTATGCGCATGCTCGAGTGCGCCGAGCGCACGGGTCGCAAGGTGCTCGTCGAAGGTCGCTCGATGAAGGTCAATATCGAAATCGTCAAACAGCTCGGCATGCTCAAGATTGATGAAAAGACGTTTATCGACGCGGGCCAGCTCGACCATCTCCCCGACAGCAAGGTGATGATCCTCGCGACTGGCGCCCAAGGCGACGAGTTTGCAGCGCTCATGCGCGTGGCGATGAAGACGCACAAGTATGTAAAGATTAAAAAAGGCGACACCGTGGTGCTCTCCTCGTCGGTCGTGCCAGGCAACGAGCGCGCGGTGCAAAAACTCAAGGACAATCTCTCGCGCCAAGGCGCGCACATCATCGACCGTCAGACGATGGATGTCCACGCGTCGGGACACGCCAACCGCGACGAGACCTTTTGGATCCACTCGAAGATAAATCCCAAGTTCTTTATGCCGCTGCATGGCTACCACTACATGCTGCGCGTCCACGGCGACATCGCGAAGGCGTGCGGCCGCTCCGAGGACGAGATTGTGATCCCCGACAACAGCGCCATCATCGAGATCCAAGACGAGGGGCAGAAAATTGTCCGACTGAAGGAGATGGCGCCCGCGGGGCTGCGGCTCGTCGACGGGTTCTCAATCGGCGACATACAGGAGGTGGTCATCCGCGACCGCAACGTGCTCGCACAGGAGGGCATGTTTGTCATCATCGCGACCGTCAACCCCAAGACTGGCCGCCTGCGCAAGTCGCCGGATATTATCTCGCGCGGGTTCGTCTACCTGCGCGAGTCGCAGGAGCTACTGTCGCAGACGCGACTCATCATCAAAAAGACCATCGAGGACACGACGCATGGTATGCAGCCGATCAACTTCGACTATGTTAAAAACAACGTCACCGACGCTGTCGCCCGCTTCCTCTTCGAGAAAACCAACAAACGCCCCATCGTGATTCCAGTTGTCTTGGGGGTGTAGACAAATAAAGACATGCGTTGTATGTTTGTCTCGGAGCACTTCGCCCCACCAAACTTGGAGAAAAGAACCGATGGAACGCAACCCTCAAGTAAAGTTTTTCGAGGCACGCAACCGAGAAGGTGTCTCATGGGTTCTGCAATCGCAGATAAATACATGGGCTCGTGAAAACAAGATCGCAGAAATGACAGTGTCTCTCAGTGGCGCTGGAGTTTTCCTATACGCCTGCGTCACTTACTACCAAACGCCCACGGAAGCGGCACCCAACCCCCTCTCTTTGGACGATGATCTTCTACGCCTTCGGGCGCTTTTTTCGTTTCAGTGCCTGCAGATACTTCTCTTCGGGTGTATAGAACCCCAACACTTCCATGAAGCGACGGTTTGCTTTCTCTTCGAGC